>CAYTDS010000013.1:0-19043 GCA_964436555.1 uncultured Flavobacteriaceae bacterium
AAATTATGTATTTCATCGAAAATTCTTTTATTCAACATAACCTAGGTACATCTCGGAATAAAAAAGTGGTATATTTGTTGTATATAGCCTTGAATGAAACAACTCTACTTGCTTGTTTTCTTTTTTATTTCCACACTATCCTTCGGTCAGGAAAATCGGAGTACCGGTGATATTGAGGGTTTAAAAATATATCCCAATCCGGTTATCAACGGCAAGGTTTTCATTACTACTCCTCTGAACAGCTCGAAAAAAGTGCTGATTTTTGATGTCTTAGGAACCCAAGTATTAGAAACTACAGTATCGGGTTCAGAGTTAAATTTGTCTTATTTAGATGCAGGAATATATGTTATCCGCATTTTTGAAAAAGACAAAATGGCTACCAGAAAGTTGATTATAAAGTAAGTTTTACTTCCTTAAAAGTATCCATTTTTTATTATTAATGCTTTGATTTTCAAAGAAAATATCGACGAACGGTAAGCAAAATCCGATTCACCTACAAAAAACGGTAGTTCACAACATTTTACTATTTTGGGCATTCGTATTTACTAATTTTATAGTGTTGATCCCAAATCGATACCTATGAAGTTAATCTACTTTGCTGTGTTTTTCTTGTTTACAATTGTGGCTTCTGCACAGGAAATTGCAGACTCAGGCAATGCCTCCAGAAACGAAACTGCCGGATTTAAACTCTATCCTAATCCTGCGTACAATGATGTTGTTTACATTACTACAGCTAGAAATGAACTTAAGGAAATAGTAGTCTACGATGTTTTTGGAGAAGTTGTGCTAACTGACAGAATAACTACAAACTCCCTCAATATTTCCAGATTAACCCCTGGAGTGTATGTGCTTCAGGTAACAGAGAATACAAAGTCCATGACCAGAAAATTGGTTGTTAAATAGAAGTTTACATTTTAAACAGTCGTCATTCTTTCATCTAACGATTCTCTAAAAGAAGCTCTACTATTTTGGCTATTTTTGCTAAAGCAAAGCTGGCTATGAATCCGTATCTTATTTTTAATATTACCTCTCCTCAAGAATTTAAAAGCCTAGCCTTAGAAACCTTTGTATTCCAATATAAAAATAATAGTGTTTATAAATCATTTTGTGATTACTTAGGGAAAACAGTAGCATCGGTAACTACTTTGGAAACAATTCCTTTTTTACCAATTCAATTTTTCAAAGACAAAAAAGTAGTTTCGGTTAAAAAAGAGCCCCAAACAATTTTTAGCAGTAGTGGCACTACAGGAATGGAAAGAAGCAAGCACTATGTGCATGACATTAAATTATACGAGGAAAGCTATCGCAACGCATTTACATACTTCTATGGAGCCATAACGAATTACTGTGTACTTGCCCTATTACCTTCCTATTTGGAACGAGAGGGTTCTTCCCTTATATATATGGTTAACGACCTGATTCAAAAAAGCAAACATCCTGAAAGTGGTTTTTATTTAAATGATCTTGAAGGTCTGAGTAGGAAATTAGTGCAACTGGATTCCATGGGCACTAAAATTTTATTAATTGGGGTTTCCTTTGCTTTACTGAATTTGATAGAAAATAGAAGCCTTAAACTAAAAAATACGGTTGTCATGGAAACCGGGGGTATGAAAGGGCGCAGAAAAGAGCTTATTCGGGAAGAGCTTCATTCCATGCTTATAAAAGGCATTGGTGTTTCACAAATTCATTCGGAATATGGAATGACCGAACTGCTTTCCCAAGCTTATTCCAAAGGAAATGGTCTTTTCAAGACGCCACCATGGATGCAGGTTTATATTCGGGATACAGAAGATCCACTCGCGAATCAGCAAATGGGAAAAGTAGGTGGCGTAAATATTATTGATTTGGCAAATGTTTATTCTTGCTCTTTTATTGCTACCCAGGATTTGGGCAAACTACAAGAAAATGGGGATTTTGAATTGTTAGGTCGTTTTGATAATTCTGATCTCCGGGGGTGTAATTTGATGGTTTTGTAACGTCCTTTAATTGTGAAGACACAATCCTTTACGAAGTAAATAGTGTTTTGCTATTATAAAAACAGGTGTTTTACGAGTGAGTTTGCTTTGAAAAAGTGTACTAATTTCGAATTGTAAGTTGCAGGAATTTCTGAGGCGTTTACACCTGACTAAGAATTTAAATGTATTTCAGTAAAAATTCTAGTTGTTTTAGTTAAATGACAACCAAAACATAATAATTCTTTTTCCCTCTTTGTAAAAGCACAAATTTGTTGTTAATTAAGTCGGATACGCTAATCATATAATCCTCCCCCACTTTTTCCTTATTTACGGAAATAGAATTTTGTTTAAGCTCCCTTCGTGCTTCCCCATTAGAAGCTAGAAAACCCGTTTTTGCAGCCAAAGCACTAATCATATCCAGTCCATTTTCAATTTCCGATCTTAAAATTTCGGCTTGAGGTACGCCTTCAAAAACGTCTAAAAATGTTTTCTCATTCAGCTTTTTTAAGTCCTCAGAAGTCGACTTTCCAAAAAGAATATCGCTGGCTTTTACCGCATTTTCTAACTCTTCTTTTGAATGGACCATAACAGTGATTTCATCCGCTAACTGTCGTTGCAGAAGTCGCAAATGAGGCGCTGCGATATGCTCTTTTACCAAAGATTCAATACGTTCTTTAGGCAGAAAAGTGAATATTTTAATATATTTTTCGGCATCTTCATCTGAAGTGTTAAGCCAATATTGATAGAATTTATAGGGAGATGTCCTTTCTGCATCCAACCAAACATTACCCCCTTCAGTTTTTCCAAATTTTGTACCATCCGCCTTGGTAATTAACGGACAAGTAAGTGCATACCCTTTCCCATTACCAATTCTTCGAATAAGTTCTGTTCCTGTGGTAATATTTCCCCATTGATCACTTCCACCCATCTGAAGCGTACAGTTGTGATGTTGAAAAAGATACAAGAAGTCATATCCCTGTACCAACTGATACGTAAATTCAGTAAAAGACATGCCTTCTTTGGCTTCCGCAGAGAGCCTCTTTTTTACCGAATCCTTGGCCATCATGTAGTTTACAGTAATATGCTTGCCTACGTCCCGTATAAACTCTAAAAAGGAAAAATCTTTCATCCAGTCATAATTGTTAACTAAAATGGCAGCATTGGCTTCACTACTATCAAAGTCCAAAAACTTTGAAATTTGTACTTTTAAAGCCTCCTGATTATGTCTAAGGGTTACCTCATCCAACAAATTTCTTTCAGAAGATTTCCCTGATGGATCTCCTATCATTCCTGTTGCTCCACCAACGAGGGCAAAGGGTTTATGCCCTGCCAATTGAAAATGACGTAGCATCATTATACTTACCAGATGGCCAATATGAAGGGAATCCGCAGTAGGGTCAATTCCAACATAAGCGCATTGCATTCCACTAAGTAGATGTTCTTCCGTTCCGGGCATTGCATCATGCAACATACCTCTCCATTCCAATTCTGCTACAAAGTTAGAAGCCATTAATAGTATCTTTTTTATAATAGCTGCAAATATAAAAGAATTCTAAGGCTTTGTACTTTTACAAAAGCGAATAAATCCACACCAAATTCCTAAATTTGGAATATGATATTGGTAACAGGAGGTACAGGTTTGGTTGGATCGCATTTGCTCTTGCGGTTGCTTGAAAGTGAAACTCCGTTGAAGGCTACCTACAGGGCACCAGACAATTTAGAAAAGGTAAAAAAAGTATTTGCCTATTATACTCAAAATTCCGTAGAACGCTTTTCTAAAATACAATGGGTACAAACCGATTTAAATGATATCGTTGGTTTAGAAACTGCCTTTGAAAATGTAACCCATGTGTACCATTGTGCTGCCTTAATTTCCTTTGATCCACGTGATTATGATGCTTTGTATAAGACAAATGTAGAAGGCACGGCCAATATTGTGAACTACTGTATTGCAAAAAATATACACAAATTATGCTATGTGAGCTCCGTAGCCACCATTGGTAAAAATAACCGTAAAGGGTTAGCCACAGAGGAAGATGCTTGGAACGATTATAATGTAAATGTCTATGCGCTTAGTAAATGGGAAGCAGAAATGGAAGTTTGGAGGGGTGCCCAAGAGAATTTATCCGTAGTAATTTTAAATCCGGGAATAATTGTTGGTCCTGGTTACTGGAATACGGGAAGCGGTACTCTTTTTTCTATTTCAGCAGCCAACAAAAATTATTTTCCTCCCGGAGGTACCGGTTTTGTCGGGGTTAATGATGTGGTAAAACTCATGATGGCGCTAATGCACTCTCAAATTAAAAATGAACGCTATATTGCTGTTTCAGAGCACTATACGTATGAAGTAATTTTACAAAAAATAGCACATTATATGGGTAAAACCAGTCCAAAAAGAAAATTAAAATTTTGGGAATTGGAACTTTTGAGGCGACTAGACGGGCTGCGTTGCTTTTTTACCAATAAAAGAAGAAAACTAACCAAGCATACCATTTACTCCCTAAAAAACCCAAGAAACTATAGTAATCAAAAAATTAGAACAGCACTGGGATTTGACTTTGAACCCATAGACGAAACACTTGCATTTAGCAGCAGGCAGTTTCTGAAGGAGCATCCTTAAGTTCTAATTTGAGTCCGCTTTGGGCTTAGCTGCCTTATCAGTATCAGGGGCCTTGGTGCGAATTTCTTCTATTCGTTTTTGGTCTTTTTCAAGAAGGGCAACAATTTCTGTATAAATAGCCTCATATTCTGCAGGGCGAGATGCGTAGTACAAATCGCTCTTTGAAAATTGTATACTATCTATACCATATTTGGTATAGACAAAATTCATGGTTTTAATATCCTTTTCAGCCAAAAAAGCTGGATTAGTATTCTGTGCCGCAGTTAGAATAGCCAGATCGTATAAAATATGCACCATTTTATCCTTAGGTATTAGCTTTTCCGGTTTCTCTATTAATTTCTCATTGCAGGAAATCAAAAAACAAAATGCTATTGCAACCAAGAGTTTGTTCATGCTATCTATTGAAGGTTAATCGTTCAGCATTTCTTTTTTCAGAAAAACTACCATTTTCAAATGCCAAATGTCCATTTACAAAAGTATGAGTAATTCTGGATTTAAAGGTGGTACCTTCAAACGGAGACCAACCGCATTTGTATAAAATATTCGATTTTTTTACTTCCCATGGATGGTTAGTATTTACTACAACCAAATCTGCAAAAAACCCTTCACGTATAAAGCCACGCTGTTTAATCTGAAACAGTTTTGCCGGATTATGGCACATTTTTTCCACTATTTTCTCCAATGAAATTGCGTTTTGATGGTACTTTTCTAACATGGCGGGTAATGCATGTTGTACCAGCGGACCTCCGGAAGGTGCTTTGGCGTAATTACCGGTTTTTTCTTCCCAAGTATGAGGTGCATGGTCCGTAGCTACAATATCAATCCTGTCATCCAAGAGCGCTTCCCATAATTTTGCCCTGTCCGCGGTTGTTTTTATGGCCGGATTCCATTTTATAAGTGATCCTTGTTTTTCATAATCCTCATCTGAAAACCACAAATGGTGTATACATACTTCAGCAGTTATTTTCTTTTCTTCGAGTGGAATATCATTTCTAAACAGAGCTGTTTCTTTTCCTGTTGAAACATGAAAAACATGTAACCGGGCACCCGTTTTCTCTGCCAAAGCAATCGCTTTTGAGGAGGATAGATAACAGGCTTCCTCACTTCTAATTAAGGGATGGTACTCCACGGGAATAGCATCTCCAAAGCGTGCCTTGTATTGTTCTAAATTTTTTCTGATGGTCTCCTCATCTTCACAATGCGCTGAAATGACCATCTCCGTATTTCGAAATATCTTTTCTAGTACCAGTTCATTATCTACCAGCATATTTCCGGTAGAGGACCCTAAAAATAATTTCACTCCGGAGCAGGCTTTTGGATTTAACCTTTTAATTTCTTCCAAGTTATCATTTGTTCCACCAAATAAAAAAGAATAATTGGCAAAGGAAGTTCTTGAAGCAATAGCAAATTTCTCTTCTAATTTTTCAATTGTGGTGGTTTGCGGATTGGTATTGGGTTGCTCCATATAGGAAGTAATTCCTCCGGCAACAGCAGCCTTGCTCTCCGAGGCAATATCTCCTTTATGGGTAAGACCCGGCTCCCTAAAATGCACTTGATCATCTATGATTCCCGGTAAGAGGTAGTTCCCCTTTAAATCGATAACCGTGGCATTTGGGTTACTAATGTTTTTATCTATTTTCAGGATGATATTGTCCTGCAAAAGCACATCGCTTTCAAAGCTGCGCATTTCATTAACCAACAAGGCATTTTTCAACAATAGCTGTCCCATACTAAAATTTACTTTTTTGGAAAATACTCCTGAGTTTCATTTTTAACACTCCGTAAACTGCCTCCCCTATAATTGATGAACTCATCTTGGATTTTCCTTTTACCCTATCTCTAAAAATAATAGGAACTTCTTCTATTTTAAACTTTTTTAGGTGTGCCCTAAATTTCATTTCTATTTGGAAAGCATAACCAATAAATCGCACCGAATCCAAATTTATAGCTTCGAGAACCTGGCGCTTGTAACATACAAAACCGGCCGTTGGGTCATGTACACGCATCCCGGTTATCAATTTTACATAAAAGGATGCTCCATAAGATAATAAAATTCTGTACAAGGGCCAATCAACAACATTTACCCCTTTTTTGTACCTGGAGCCCACGGCAACATCGGCCCCGGCAGCACAAACCTCATAAAGACGCACCAAATCCGCCGGAGAGTGAGAAAAATCGGCATCCATTTCAAAAATATAATTGTAATGTCGTGTAATTGCCCATTTAAAACCATGGATATAAGCAGTACCCAAACCTGCCTTTTCTTTCCTTACCTCAAGAAACAGTTTTTCGGAATGAGTTTTTTGTATTTCCTGGACCTTTTGCGAAGTTCCGTCGGGTGAGTTGTCATCTACAATTAAGACATGAAATTCTTTTTCTAAATTAAAAACCGCCTCAATAATGGCCTCAATATTCTCAATTTCGTTAAAAGTGGGTATTATTACCAAGCTATCAGCCATGCGCCTCATGAAATTTGAGCAAAAATACTATTTTAAAGACTGCCAAGAAAAGCTCCCTACTTTTTTATCATTTTTTTAAAGCGATGCACCTTACTAATAATTTGTAATTTTGACATGAATTAAAACTTAAATGACAGCAAAACTGCCTAAGGTTTTCCTTTATTTTCTGGGAGCCCTATTTGTAATTAATCTTTTACAAAGCTATTTTACAGAGCTCATTTTTGATGAAGCTTATTATTGGTACTATGCTCAACAAATGGCCTGGGGATATTTTGATCATCCTCCCATGGTAGCACTCCTTATAAAAATTGGCACTTCCTTTTTGCCGGGCGAACTGGGAGTTCGCTTTATGAGCTGTGTTTTATCGGTGCTTTCTTGTGTGATTTTATGGTTACTTATAGACCATCCTAAGAAGAATAATTTTATACACCACTTTTTTATTTTGGTATTTTCTATGACGCTGATGAATGCGTATGGCTTCTTTACATTACCTGATACTCCTTTACTCTTCTTTACAGCGCTTTTTTTGTACTACTACAAAAAATTTATTGCTGCTCCTTCAGTCCTTTTGGCAATTGCATTGGGCGTGGTAATGGCTGCTTTAATGTATAGTAAATACCATGCCGTGCTGGTGATTGTATTTGTGCTGCTTTCCAATATTAAATTAGTATTAAACAAACACGCATGGCTTGCCGTGGTAATAGCACTGCTTTGTTATACTCCGCACTTTATATGGTTATTTCAAAACGATTTTGTTTCCATAAAATATCATATTTCCGAAAGACCAAACAGAGGTTATGAGTTTGTAGATTTTACTCTGGGGTTTTTCATTAACCTTGTAGCGTTATTTGGATTTACATTTCCATGGATTTACAAGGCACTTTTTAAAACCAAATTTACGGATCAATTTACCAAAGCTCTGTTATTTTTAATATACGGTGTCTTGCTCTTCTTTTTTGTATCTAGTTTTAACAGACGAATACAAACCCAGTGGATAATTGTAATTTGTATTCCTTTAGTGGTGCTGGCCTTTAACTATATGGCACAGAATGATACTACCAGAAAATGGATTTTCCGAATGGGACTTGTCAATATTGTGCTCTTGTTATATGCTCGATTGGCTCTGGTGTATCCACCACTTTCGCCGTTGGTTTATGAAGCTCATGGCAACAAAGAATGGGTGGGGGCGTTACATTCCCAAATTGGTACTACCCCGGTAGTTTTTGAAAATTCCTATCGTCTTTCGCCCATGTACGCCTTTTACTCAGGTAGCACTACATTTTCTTTAAACAATATTATGTACCGGCAAAATCAATATTCAATAGATGAATCCGAATCTAAAATACAACAAGAGCGGGTTCTTTACGTTTCAAAATATATGAAACAAGGTGATATTTCATTTCAAATGCCCAATAAGTCTCTTTTTTACGGCAAGTATATAGAAAATTTTGAGTCCTTTAGAAAATTGAGATGTTACATTGCGGATGGAGCCATATCTCTTACTAAGAATGATGAAATTACATTGAAAGTGTACAATCCGTATGAAAGATCTATTGCGTTGGACAAGCTGAGCTTTCATATAGCTTACCTGAACCAGTACAAGCAGGTAGAAGAAACAATGCCCATAACAACCCTTCCTTTCACAGATGACACAAAAACCCTAAAAGCAAAAGACACAACTCATTTCCGATTTATGCTGCCTACTCCTGAAATAGGTAACCCTGCATATTTTAAGGTAGCTATCTCCGAAAATGGACTCTATATGGGTCTTAATGGCGAAAATGTAAAATTAGACTAAACTATGGAATCCATTTTAAGAACTGTTGAAAATGTAGATTGGATTACCATAGTGATATTCATTAGCATCTTATTCATTACAGCAGCTAAAAGTCTTTTTTATCAAAGGTTCTTAAATTTTATACAGCTACCATTTAATAATAAGTACGTTTTTATGTATAATAAAAAAGATACTTTGTGGAATTGGTTTAACATACTCATGACCCTATTTCAATTGTTGAACTTTGCGCTTTTTGTCTATTTTGCCAAATCTATTCTTTTCACTCCTGAAAAAGATGGTTATGTAATTTTCTATTTTGGAGTTTTTAGCTTTTTATTTTTATTTCTTGTCCTGAAAGTAGCGCTGCAACTGTTTAATGGTTTTGTATTCAATGCCAACAAAAATGTGGTAGAACTCATTTTTAAAAAACTCTCTTATTTTAACCACAGCAGCATCATTATGTTTCTGGCGAACCTTATGCTGTGTTACGTGTTAAACGATTCAAAACTTGTTATTTATTTAAGTATTTTCTTAATACTTATTATAAATCTGGCAGGTTGGATTACTGTGTTACGAAATCATCAAAAATTTATTATGTCTAACTTTTTCTATTTTATTTTGTACCTTTGCGCACTTGAAATTGCACCCCTTATAATAATCGGTAGCTATCTAAAAGATTGAGGCCTATGAAAGTAAAAACGATTTTGGTTTCTCAGCCAGAACCGAAAATGGAGAACTCCCCATATTCCAGACTTGTTGAAAAGGAAAAGATAAAGGTAGATTTTAGACCTTTTATTCATGTTGAAGGTGTTGATGCAAAAGGTGTTAGACAACAAAAAATAGACTTAAACAATTTCACAGCGGTTATCTTAACCAGTAGAAATTCTGTAGATCATTATTTTAGAATAGCCGAAGAAATGCGTTTTAAGGTGCCGGATACCATGAAATATTTTTGTCAATCAGAGGCTGTTGCCTTCTATCTTCAGAAATATGTAGTGTATAGAAAACGTAAAATTTATGTTGGGAAAATGAATTTCCCGGACTTATCGCTATTGTTTAAGAAATACAAGGACGAGAAATTTTTACTCCCCTCTTCTGATGTGCTAAAACCTATTGTTCCTGAGACCTTAAATGCTTTGGGATTGGATTGGAAAAGAGGTATTTTCTATAAAACCGTCATTAGTGATTTATCAGATCTCCGTGATGTATACTATGATATTTTGGTCTTTTTTAGTCCCTCCGGAATAGAATCCTTATTAAAGAATTTTCCTGATTTTAAGCAAAATGAAACCAGAATAGCAGTATTTGGAAACTCCACTGTAAACGCAGCTACTGAAGCCGGGCTTAGAATAGATATTCAGGCACCAACACCTGAAACGCCATCCATGACCATGGCGTTGCAAAAATACATTACCAACGTTAACAAGAAATAGTCCGTCTTACTTAAGTGTTACTATCTTTTTAAAAAGCATACCGTTGAGGACCACCTCTTCGGATTTCTTCATTAGCGTAGGCTTCAAACTTTTTAAAATTCTCTCTAAAAGCGTTAGATAGCTTAAATGCCGTTGTATAATAGGCCTCATCGTTATTCCATGTTGCCCTAGGACTTAAAACCGTAGTAGGAACTCCCGGACATTCTCTGGGCTGAGCAGTTCCAAACACCGAGTGAATATGGTATTTGTCATAGGAGTAAAGACCTAAGTCCCCATTAAGCGCTGCATGTATCATTGCCCGCGTATATTTTAACTTCATTCGGGTGCCAACACCATAAGGCCCTCCTGTCCAACCTGTATTTACTAACCATACGTTCACCCCGGCTTCCTTCATCTTATTGCTAAGCATTTCGGCATACTTGGCTGGATGCAACGGCATAAAAGGGGCACCAAAACAAGCTGAAAAAGAAGGAATGGGCTCTATCACCCCGGCTTCAGTCCCCGCTACCTTTGCGGTATACCCTGAAATAAAGTGATAAGCGGCCTGACTTGGTGTTAACTTCGATATTGGAGGTAATACACCAAAAGCATCTGCGGTTAAAAAGAATATGTTTTTTGGGTTTCTACCAATGGAAGGTTGTTTAATATTTTCAATGTGATACATAGGGTAACTTACCCTTGTGTTTTCAGTAATAGAAATATCAGAAAAATCAACATTCCCTGCAGCATCCAAAATTACATTCTCCAATAAAGCACCTTTTTTTATGGCTCCAAAAATTTCAGGTTCCTGTTCTTGAGAGAGGTTAATGACCTTGGCATAACAACCCCCTTCAAAATTAAACACCGCGTTCTCATTGGTCCACCCGTGTTCGTCGTCACCAATTAATTTTCTATATGGATCTGCCGAAAGTGTGGTTTTTCCGGTTCCGGAAAGTCCAAAAAATATAGCTGTATCCCCTGCGTCACCAGAATTGGCAGAACAATGCATGGGTAAGGTATTCTTATAAACCGGTAGAATAAAGTTAAGTGCTGAGAAAATTCCTTTTTTGATTTCTCCGGTATAACCAGTACCCCCAATAAGAACTATTTTTCTTGTAAAGTTTAGAATAGCAAAATTATGCTGTCGCGTGCCATCGGTTTGTGCAACTGCCATGAATCCCGGCACATTTAGTACCGTCCATTCAGGTTCAAAGTTTAGAAGCTCCTCCTTTGTTGGCCGTATAAACATATTATAAGCAAAAAGATTAGACCATGGGAGTTCGGTAATCACCCTAATATTCATTCGGTAATTTGCATCAGCACAGGCGTAGCAGTCCCGGACAAACAATTCCTTTCCGTTTAGATAATCAATTACCTTATCGTAAAGGGCATCAAATTTCTCAGGTTCAAATGGAATATTAACATTTCCCCACCAAACTTTATCTGTTGTGATTTCATCTTTTACTATAAACCTATCCATCGGAGATCTTCCGGTAAATTCTCCAGTATTTACCGCCAATGCTCCGGAAGTTGTCTCTTGCCCCATACCCTTATCCAGAGTAATTTGATGCAGTTCTTCGGGTAAAAGTTGATATTGTATTTTGCTTGAATGTAATCCCAGCGATTCCAGTGATATTTTATTTGGTTCTTTATGTAACATACTTTAAAAAATAAAAAGTTTTAGACGATATTTTTGTAGCCATTAATCCTATGCTCCATGATTAAAATATTTAAAGCATGAATACGTTAGCAATCCCCAGCCCAAGACCAATAAACTACCGCCAAAAGGCGTTGCAAGGGCAATAATTTTAAAATCAAAGGAGGTTAGGGTGTTTGTTGCCAAAAGGTATATAGACCCCGAAAATAAAATAACACCTGTAAGCACCAAAAAATAAATCCACTTTCTCGCTTGCTGCGGTAATTGCCGAATACTTCCTAAAATGAGAAAAAACAAGGAATGAACCATTTGATAGCGAACACCCGTCTCAAAAGTAGCAACCGACTCGATATCTACTAATCGCCCCAATCCATGAGCCCCAAAGGCTCCCAGAACTATCGCAAGTAAACCCATAATAGCACCAGTGCCAAAAATTGTTTTGTTCATAACTTAAAACTTCAATTTCATTACAAATGTAACAATATGATACCTTAGTATCCGTTATTTTTACAAAAGTAAATAAACAAAATGGTACGAAGAATATTGGTTGTAGGCGCCGGAAAATCCACTTTTTATCTTTTGGATTATCTATTGGAAAAGGCAACGAAAGAGCATTTGCACCTGACCATAGGTGATCTAAACCCGGAAAACATTTCTAATTCGATAAAAGCGCATCCTGCATGTACAGTATTCCTACTGGATATTTTCAAGGACGAAGATCGAAAGAACGCAATACAAAATTCCGATATCGTTATTTCCATGCTTCCTGCTATGTTTCACCAAAAGGTAGCTCTGGATTGCATTGCATTTAATAAACATATGGTCACCGCATCTTACGTAAGTGATGAACTCAAAGCACTGGATGCTAACGCCAAAAAAAAGGGATTAATTTTCATGAACGAAATAGGCCTTGATCCAGGAATTGATCATATGAGTGCCCTGCAAATTATTGATGGGATCCGGGCAAAAGGGGGCAAAATGCTACTTTTTGAGTCCTTTACCGGTGGCCTTGTAGCCCCGGATAGCGATAATAACCTGTGGAACTATAAGTTTACCTGGAATCCCAGAAATGTGGTTTTGGCCGGACAAGGTGGGGCAGCAAAATTTATTCAGGAGGGTACCTATAAGTATATTCCGTATCATAAATTATTTAGAAGAACAGAGTTTCTGGATATTAAGGGCTACGGAAAATTTGAAGTTTATGCCAACCGGGATTCTTTAAAATATAGGGAGGCATACGGGCTTAATGATATTTTAACCCTATACCGAGGAACTATGCGCAGGGTTGGCTTTTCAAAGGCCTGGAATATGTTTGTGCAACTCGGCATGACGGATGACAGTTATACCATTGAAAATTCAGAAGGGATGTCCTACCGGGAATTTATGAATCTTTTTCTGCCTTATTCCCCTACTGATTCCGTTGAGCTGAAAACCCGACATTATCTCAAAATAGATCAGGACGACATTATGTGGGACAAACTTATGGAGCTACATATTTTTGACAACACAAGAAAAATTGACTTAAAACATGCGTCTCCGGC
This sequence comes from uncultured Flavobacteriaceae bacterium, assembly GCA_964436555.1. GTDB lineage: Bacteria > Bacteroidota > Bacteroidia > Flavobacteriales > Flavobacteriaceae > Aurantibrevibacter. The sequence goes on from CAYTDS010000013.1 coordinate 13,422, forward strand.
TCAAATACTTCAAAAAATCCTGGAAGATAGCTGGACCCTTGCCGATGATGATAAAGACATGATTGTTATGTATCACAAATTTGGATACGAACTAGAAGGTAAAAAGAAGCAAATTGATTCAAATATGGTGGTTCTAGGCGAAAATAGAACCCATACAGCCATGGCAAAAACAGTAGGGTTACCCGTGGCCATAGCCACGCTATTAATATTGAACAAAAAGATTACTACCCCGGGCATACAGCTCCCTCTGAAAAAGGAGGTTTATGACCCCATACTAGCAGAACTTAAGCAATATGGCATTCAGTTTAAGGAATATGAAGTTCCCTATTTAGGCTATAATCCCGATTCTGTGGCAAGTTAAAGTTTAAAACTATATTGGTATATTTAACATCAATTTGAAGCTTTAAACATGAAAACACCTTCCGAAAAACTAAAAATTGATGGGATTGATAAAAAAATTTTGCGCTATTTAATGACCGATGCCCGCAAGCCCATACTGGAAATTGCCCGGAATATTGGCATCTCAGGAGCGGCTATTCATCAGCGCCTTCGCAAACTGGAAAATTCTGGCTTAATTGCCGGCTCTAAGTTTATTATAAATCCTAAAATTATGGGATATACTACCATGGCATATATTGGCATTTATCTGGATAAAGCCATGAGCAATCCCACCGCGGTAAAGGAATTGGAAAAAATTCCCGAAGTACTGGAATGTCATTATACTACTGGAAATTGGTCTATTTTAATAAAGGTACTGTGCCGGGACAATGAGCATTTAATGCAAGTGCTCAACAAAAATATTCAGCAGATTGATGGTGTTTCGCGAACAGAGACCTTCATCTCTTTGGAACAGCAAATTGATAGGCAAATAAGTGTGTAAGGATTACTTGTTTTATTTTTTCCCGGAAGAAACTTCATTTTTACGGAGTTTATCTTTTTTCCATTCTCCCTGTAAAACAATCTCTCCCTTAGCAGAATATTGCGTGCCTAGACCATGACGTAAATCGTTGAGCCATCCTCCTTCATATCTTTCACCTGACGCAAATTTATACACTCCATAACCTGTTCTCTCTCCGTTTACATAATCCCCAATATACTCATCCCCACTAGTCCATCGGTACTCCCCTTTGCCGTTTCTGGAATTTTCAGCCCAATAGCCCTTATAAACTCCTCCTGTTTCGTACACCCCCATACCGTATCCATTGGCTTTCTCATTTGTAACCTGACCAAAATACTGTACCCGAAGTCCCTTTCTGTTTTCAAATACCATCTCAGAAAAAGTATTCTCACCAACGGCATCATTCCCCTTTGCATCTTCAGATATTCTAAAATCCTCTAACAATTTTAACTGCTGTTGAGTAAGATTCCCTAGCTGCTCTGCTCTTTCTTTGAGCCCTAACTTCATTAAGGAAATTTGTGCAGTATCTCGTCGATATTCATTTATGTAAGCGGCCAACCGCCCTCTTACTCTTTTCAAAGAATCAGATCGGAGTTGAATACCATCTATAAACAAGGAGGCTTTTCTATTTTTCTCATTTTCAGCCTGAGGATAAAGACTATCTATCTTTGCAAACAAATGTTTAGCATACTCATAATCCTCTCTAAACAACGCTTCATTTGCCTCTTTGAGGGTTACAAAATAATCTAATGTATCCTTTGATAAGGTCGTATAATTTGCCTTATCACTATTCCTTTTATTGGCCTGTGCTAAAATAAAAATCAGCTGAATCCCACACAAAATGGCCAATAAAGAAATTAATAAGTTCTTCTTTTCTTTTAACATTCTCAATATCCTAAATTTATTGATGGAATCTTATTCTCAATATTTCTTGTATCCAGACCAATAAACACATTAAATCTCAAAATATGAGTGGTATTATACTCAAACCCTGATTTCTTTTGACCAAAGGTCCACATATGACCCACAAAAAAGGTAACATTATTATTGAGAACATATCCTATACCATTATACGTTCTAAAGTCTTCAAATGGATTATATACAACGGATCTTCCGGAATGCATGAATATTTCCGCACTTGGGGAAACAAACCACGTTTTCTCTCTTATTTCATCAGAATTGATTGGAATGTATGCAAACAGTTTATACCGGTATCGATTGGTAAAATCATAGTCCGCCCCCACATCATTGTCTTTTTTCCAGCGATGTTCAAATCGAAATTGGTGATATATATTAAAACGCCCCATCGGGTTCATTTTAAAAAGATACTGGTGCCATATCCGAGGTTCCAAGGTTACCTTTTCAAAACCCGGGTCATTAGGGTCAGGACTAAAGTTGAACACTAAAGTTGGCCCAACTACCGCCTCAAAATTTTTGTTGATATAAAAATTAATTCCAGCCCTATTGTATACCTGTCGCGTTCTCCCAACAAAACTATTAACATCATCCAATTCATTCCTAAGTCTTAAATGGTGTTCTGCATAATATCCCAGCTTTTCAGAAAATTTAAATTTTAAATACACCCCATTCCAGATGCCCGTTTCCCCTAAAGAAGTTTCATGATTATCTGCTTGTCCAAAAAGAGAGGTATGTAGTATTGAAAATAAAATAAAGAAGAAAACATACTTTAACATGCTTTTTTATTTTTTCCTAAAGCAGGATTTTAGATGCCGCAAAAATAATAAAATCGTCCTAACCTTCTAGAGAATATATCTCTATGCGAAATAATAATATAGAATTAACAATTCCCTAGCTCAAATAGAATTAAATACCTATCAGAAAAGCTTACCAATTAGAGAATTTTTAATTTCTTCGTTTATTATTTCAGCCTCATTCAATGGCCAAACCATTAAAACACTGCAATTTCCTGCTTTAGGGTCTTCCACATAATTGAATATGGGTTTTACCCACTGAAAACCGGCTTTACGCTGTGGTGTTACTGTGGGGTCTTCTAATTCAAAGTTTTTTAGCTTCTCACAATATTCTTCAATAGTGTATTTGTCTTTATAGTTTGCATACCCTATTGTCATCCCCACAGTAATCTGCCCTTTCATGTTTAGAGTTCTTACTAGCTCCTGCTGGGCTTGGTAAATTTCTTTGGATAATTTTAGGCCTCTGTACTCGGGGAGAACGCCTATATCAAATTGGTAGAGCCAGTCCCCATCAGAAAGATGAGAATTCGTAATCCATAGGTTATCGGTAGCTTCCATTAACGTATGTTCTAATTTGGGAAAATTCATCCGCAAGGTGCTTGAAGAAGCAATAACTTTAGCTCCATCGGTAACTACTAATTGCCCTTCCGGAAACACGCTTATATGATTGGTATATTGCGCTTCGTTTAGTAGTTCGTGCTGAGCCAGAGAGGGAAAACACCCTAATTGAACCTCTCGCATTTGAGAAACATCAGCAAGTGTTGCCGATCGAATTAAAAACCTGCCATCGGCCGTGATTTTATTTATCATATGAGCTTAGGTAATAGCTTATGCTGATTATTATACTATAGTTCTCAGAGTTCCCGATACAACAACCTCCAATTTCATTCAAAATAAAAACCTGCCGAAAGAGCTTCGGCAGGTTTTAAATGTTATTTTCGATTCATCAGGGTAAAGCCCTATAAAAATCATATCATGGAAATTAATCCCTGCTACCCAAATACCGCATAATAAAATAAGCCAGTGTAGCTAAGGCACCAATTGCTGCTACAACATAAGTTCTGGCAGCCCATTTTAAAGAATCTTCCGCACCGGCATATTCTTGCTGACTAACCATATTTTTATTTTTTAACCAAGCTAAGGCACGGTTACTAGCATCGTATTCTACAGGTAAGGTTATAAAACTAAAGGCTGCTATAATGCCGTATAGAATAATCCCGGCAAGCATTAAGGTCCCACCAATGGCCGAGGTTGCAGATAAAACCAAACCTCCCATAATAACCCACTGGGATAAACCGGAAGCTACGTTTACCATTGGCACCATCTTAGAGCGCATGGTAAGCCAACTGTAAGCCGTAGCATGTTGTACAGCGTGTCCACATTCATGGGCCGCAACAGCAGCAGCAGCAGCATTTCTTTGACTGTAAACCCCTTCACTAAGGTTTACAGTTTTATTGGCAGGATTGTAATGATCTGTCAGCATCCCAGGGGTTGAGATTACCTTAACATCCCGAAGTCCGTGATCTGCTAACATTTTTTCCGCAATTTCCGCACCACTCATTCCATTTCGCAGATGTACGTTGGAATAGTGTTTGAACTTACTTTTCAGTTTGCTACTTACCGCCCAACTTAGCAAGCCTACAACACCAATAATAATATAATATGTCATCATAATTGTTTCCTTTTTATTTTGTCAAAAATACTAAATTCCCTATTTAGTTATGCGGTACCTAAAATCAAAAACCCCGCCAAAATTTGGCGGGGACTTTTATGCTGACAAAATGTACTAGTCTACCTCGGGGGACTCCCATTGGAAGGTTTCAATTATTTCTTTATAAACTACTTTCCCCTCTATAATGTTCAACCCTTTTTTAAGGGACAAATCGGCTTCAGTGGCTTTTTGCCAACCCAGATTGGCTAATTTTAGAACATAAGGAAGTGTAACGTTAGTTAGGGCTACTGTAGATGTATAGGGCACTGCTCCGGGCATATTCGCCACCGCATAATGCACTACGTCATCAATGATATAGATGGGTTTTTCATGCGTTGTAGGTCTTGTGGTTTCTACGCATCCACCCTGATCTACGGCCACGTCTACTATTACAGTTCCGGGTCGCATTTGCTTAAGCATATCCCTGGTAATGAGGTTGGGTGCCTTGGAACCTTTGAGTAATACCCCTCCGATAATAAGATCGTGATCTTTTATATGCTTTCTAATATTAAATTCGCTGGAAAATTCAGTGACCACATGGCTGGGCATAACATCGTTTACATGGCGAAGCCGCTTCATATTGATGTCCAAGATTGTAACATGTGCGCCTAAACCTGCTGCCATTTTTGCAGCCTGTATGCCCACCACCCCGGCACCTAAAATCAAAACTCTTCCAGGTGGAACTCCGGGAACCCCGCCTAAAAGAACACCGCGACCTTTTACGGGTTTTTCCAAATATTTTGCTCCCTGTTGTATGGCCATTCTTCCGGCTACTTCAGACATGGGGGTTAGGAGTGGTAAGGTGCCATCCTCGTCTTCTACAGTTTCATAAGCTATACATATTGCCTTACTCTCTATCATGGCCCGTGTAAGTTGCTCACTGGATGCAAAATGAAAATAAGTGAATACAATCTGCCCCTTTTGCACAAGAGAATACTCTTCCTTGATAGGTTCCTTCACCTTCACAATCATGTCGCTCATAGCATACACCTGCCCAATGGTATCCAGAATTACGGCACCTACTTCCTTGTAATCACCATTAAAAAACCCACTGCCTTCCCCGGCGCCCGACTGCACAAAAACCGTGTGCCCGTTTCTCACCAGTTCAAAAACACCGGCGGGTGTCATCCCTACCCGGCTTTCGTTATTCTTTATTTCCTTTGGAACTCCTATAATCATCTGCTTGGTTGTTAGTTGGCATCAAAAATGGTACAATCCTAAGGAATTTAAAAACAAAATCGATGAAAACAGAATTCGGTTTCTTAATAATATGTTTATCTGAAATTATATATAATAAAATT
>CAYTDS010000014.1:0-6548 GCA_964436555.1 uncultured Flavobacteriaceae bacterium
GTAAAGAGTTCTACTTTCATTTCTACCTTTCCATTATAGGGCGATTCAAAAGTTTTTGTCAATATCCTAGGTTCTTTTCCCATATGGCCGTAAGCCGCAGTTTCGGAATAAATTGGATTTCTCAATTTTAACCGTTCTTCTATGGCAAAAGGCCTCATGTCAAACAATCGCTGTACTTTTTCTGCTATTTCTCCATCATTTAAAGGAACCTTGGCTGTACCATAGGTTTCCACAAAAATAGAAGTCGGTTCTACTACGCCAATAGCATAACTTACCTGAACTAAAATTTCATCAGCCACACCCGCTGCTACTAAATTTTTTGCAGCATGTCGAGCGGCATAAGCGGCACTTCTATCTACTTTACTTGGATCTTTCCCGCTAAAAGCACCACCCCCATGAGCCCCTTTCCCTCCATAGGTATCCACAATAATTTTACGACCTGTTAAACCGGTATCCCCATGGGGCCCACCAATAACAAACTTCCCTGTCGGGTTAATATGGTATTTTATATTAGCATCAAAAAGTACTTGTAACTCTTTTGGAAGTTGCTCTTTAACCCTTGGTATTAGAATAGATATAATGTCATTCTTAATTTTGGCCAGCATTTTGTCATCATCCTTATCAAAAGGATCATGTTGAGTAGACACTACAATGGTATCTATACGTTGAGGCTGATTTTCATCAGAATATTCTAAGGTAACCTGCGCCTTGGCATCCGGTCTTAAATATGTTATCTCTTTATTTTCTCTACGTAAATCGGCCAATACCTTTAATATTCTGTGAGAAAGATCCAATGCCAGCGGCATATAATTTTCTGTTTCTTTGGTAGCATACCCAAACATCATTCCCTGATCTCCGGCTCCTTGTTGCTCTTTTTCACCCCTATCTACGCCTTGGTTAATATCCTTGGACTGTTCGTGTATCAATGAAATAACTCCACAGGAATCCCCGCTGAATTGATATTCTCCTTTGGTATAGCCAATTTTGTTTATTACATCCCGGGCAATTTGCTGTACATCCAAATAAGTGCTGCTTTTTACTTCCCCGGCAAGTACCACTTGTCCTGTGGTCACAAGCGTTTCGCAAGCGACTTTACTTTCAGGGTCAAAAGCCAAAAAATTATCTAACAAAGCATCACTGATTTGATCTGCAACTTTATCCGGATGTCCTTCACTCACAGATTCGGACGTAAAAAGATAGGCCATAAAATATTGTGTTTTCTAAAACGGATTTGACATGACTGTCGAAAGAAGATTATGAATTGATTACATATCAAACCATAACTGCTTTAGCATTTTTAATGAGGTTGCAATCAGTCAAATCCCTCCTCTTAATTATAAGTTGCAAAAATACATATTTGATGAAGAAATAAAAATTTTAACCCTTTTAAATTAACTCCGTATTTCAACAAGTATTTTTTTTGATACCCAAGATACTTTGTATCTTGTTCACCCCTATGATTTTTAATAACACCAACCCTAATATTAATTGACTATGCACATTGCAGTTGCCGGAAACATCGGCGCGGGAAAAACCACATTAACCAAATTACTTGCCAAACATTATAAATGGGAAGCTCATTTTGAAGATGTGGAAGACAACCCATATCTGGACGATTTTTATAACCAGATGGAGCGTTGGAGCTTTAATCTTCAAATTTATTTCTTAAACAGTAGGTACCGACAAATTTTGGAGATCAGGGAAAGTGGCAAAGACATTATTCAGGATAGAACCATATATGAAGATGCTTTTATTTTCGCTCCGAACCTTCATGCCATGGGACTGATGACCAATCGTGATTTTAAGAACTACTCAGGTCTTTTCGAACTGATGGAAACTTTGGTACAACCTCCGGATTTATTGATATATTTAAGAAGTTCCATTCCCAACCTTGTAAACCAAATACATAAAAGAGGAAGAGAGTATGAGAATACTATATCTATTGACTATTTAAGCCGTTTGAATGAACGATACGAAGCTTGGGCACAGAGTTATAAGAAAGGCAATCTTTTGGTCATTGATGTGGACAAACTAGATTTCGTTGATAATCCTGAAGATTTAGGTCATGTTATCAATAAAATAGACGCCGAAATCAACGGTCTGTTTTAAAAAGGATACGCATTAAAACAAAAAACCCGGGAAGTTTATTCCCGGGTTTTTTATTCAATTTGTTTTAAATAGTTTACTTCTGTATTTCAATTTTTTCGATAATTTTTTCGCCTTTTTGCGAGGCATCGCTTGATTTCTTTTCGAAGGCTTCCAACTGAGTTTTTACTTCTTCTTTTGTTCCTTTAAAAGTCTTTTCCTCGGTAACTTCTTCGCCATTAATTAAAGTGGTATATGAAATCGTAGCCTCTGCCAAATCTTGAGATGTAGAATTCATATTAATTGTAACATTTTTATTGGACTGGACTTCAATAGAAGTGGATGCCATACCGGAGGATATATCCAAAGCAATACTGGGAGCAATGACCAAAGCTACAACAGACATTAATTTTAATAAAATATTCAAAGAAGGTCCGGAAGTGTCCTTAAAAGGATCTCCAACTGTGTCACCAACGACAGCGGCTTTGTGGGCTTCCGATCCTTTGCGGCCATCGGCCTCTATCATTTTTTTGGCATTATCCCAAGCACCACCTGCATTGGACTGAAAAATTGCCATAAGTACCCCGCATGTAGTTACTCCGGCCAGTAATCCGCCTAACATCTCGGCTCCACCGATAAAGCCCACCGCAACGGGAACTGCAATAGCCAAAAGACCAGGTAGAACCATTTCTTTTATAGAAGCTTTTGTAGATATTGCCACACATTTTTCATATTCTGCATACCCGTCGGCAGCATCAAATATTTTTCGGTCTGCCTCTGTAGCCTTCGACATATCCGAATTATATTTGCGCATTATTTCCAGTGCTGCCTTCAATTGTGGAATATCCCTAAATTGGCGACGAACCTCTTCAATCATAGCCATAGCGGCTCTACCAACGGCATTCATGGAAAGGGCCGAGAACACAAATGGAAGCATCCCTCCAACCAAAAGTCCCGCCATAATATCCGGTTGGGAAACATCTATCGCCGCTACATTAGCTACTTTCATAAAAGCTGCGAACAAAGCCAATGCAGTTAATGCCGCAGAAGCTATAGCAAAACCTTTCCCAATTGCAGCGGTAGTATTACCAACAGCATCCAATTTATCAGTACGTTCCCTTACTTCCTTGGGTAACTCAGCCATTTCAGCTATACCCCCTGCGTTATCAGAAATTGGTCCGTATGCATCAACAGCTAATTGAATCCCCGTATTTGCCAACATGCCCACGGCCGCAATTGCAATTCCGTATAACCCGGCAAAATAATGAGATACCAAAATAGCAGCTGCAATTAAAAGAATTGGAATAGCCGTAGACATCATCCCAACTCCAAGACCGGCAATGATGTTCGTTGCTGCACCTGTTTCGGACTGTCTTACAATAGAACTAACAGGTTTAGTACCTGTACCGGTATAATATTCTGTTATCTTACCAACAGCCAAACCGGCAATTAAACCAGCTAGCGTAGCAAAGAAAACACCATTTGCTCCAAAAGGCAATCCTTCAACAGTTTCTGGTAACAAAGCATTTATTATAAAGTAAGAAGCAACAACCATTAGACCTGCAGATCCAAACTCACCTATATTTAAGGCTGTCTGCGGATTTCCACCGTCTTTTACCTTAACAAAGAAAGTTCCTATAATTGACATTATAATCCCCACAGCAGCTAATACTAAAGGTAAATAAACCGCCCCTAAACCTGCAAAATCAGGAGTAATTATAAAAGCTCCCAATACCATAGTTCCAATTATGGACCCTACATAAGATTCAAACAAATCTGCACCCATTCCGGCTACATCACCCACATTATCACCTACGTTGTCTGCAATTGTGGCAGGATTTAACGGGTGATCTTCTGGAATACCAGCTTCTACCTTACCTACTAAATCTGCCCCAACGTCGGCAGCTTTGGTGTAAATTCCACCACCAACACGTGCGAACAATGCTATAGAAGAAGCTCCCAATGAAAATCCTGAAAGGACGTTTAAAACTAATGCTAAATTATCTGCGCCCGGCCAAATGTTCTGGTATATTGCAAACAAACCGCTAAGACCTAAAACCCCGAGACCCACAACGCCAAGACCCATTACTGCGCCGCCCGCAAAGGCAACCTCCAAAGCTTTGCCCAAAGAAGTTCTGGCTGCCTGGGTAGTTCTAACATTAGCTTTAGTTGCAACACGCATACCTATAAAACCAGCCAAAGCAGAGCATATAGCTCCTACTATAAAAGATATAGCTACCATACCATGAGATCCAGCCTCTGCGGTTCCTTTAAGATATAGCAATATGGCTACGGCAATTACGAAAATGGAAAGAATTTTATATTCGGCCTTTAGAAAAGACATTGCACCATCCGCAATACTTTTTGCAATTCTGGTCATTCTTTCATTACCTGCGTCTTGTTTTGAGACCCATCCATTTTTTAGAAACACAAAAATGAGACCCAGTACACCAAAAACAGGTAGAAATTTTACTATTAATTCCATATTAGATTGTGATTTTGTTATTTAGTTGGCGGCAAATGTATGAAATCACTAACAATAAAAAAAGCCGCACTTCATTATTAAGGGCGACTTTTCATACTTGGATTTAGCCAGTTATATGGTAAAAGTACGTTTCTTTTTATGTTCGCTATCATCATAGCGCTTTACACATTTATGATAAATTGCAATTGCTTCCTCAGCATCTCCCCAGCCCCCAACATCTACTTTTTTCTCCTCCAAATCCTTATAAACCTGAAAGAAATGTTCAATTTCCTTAAGTCTGTGTGGGTTTAAATCACTTATATCCTTGTTTTGATTCCAAATAGGATCCGAAACTGGTACACAAATTATTTTTTCATCAGGTCCTTTTTCATCTGTCATATGAAAAACTCCAATAGGTTTAACTTCCATGACCACCATGGGATATGTTGGTTCCGTTCCCAGTACCAGAACATCCAAAGGATCTTGATCTAAAGCTAAGGTTTCCGGAATAAAGCCATAATCTCCAGGATACATCATAGAAGAAAAAAGCATTCTATCAAAACGAATTTTGTTTAAAACAAAATCATATTCGTATTTATTTCTACTTCCCTTGGGAATCTCTATTAATACATCAAAAGAAATTGATTCACTTGCACTCATAACTATTTTAATTTGGGCGCAAAGATACTCCAAATAATAAGTTTGCTTCCTTTAATGTTTGGTTAAAAAGTGAACGTCCAAATAAAACGATAAACTACCAAAATCTATGAATAACAGTTTGGTTTTTAAGTTAAAAACTGAATCCGAAGGATCCTGTAACGCTAAAAGGTCTGGCATTTGGCGTATCTAAGTAATTGCCCCTGAAATTAAAGTCGATTCTAAAAATTTTAAAAATATTCCCTACCCCGAAAGAATACTCCCAATAGATTTTGTCATTGGGTGCATTAAGCATTATGTTTGTTGGGCTACTTAATAAAATGTTCGTATCTGAAAGTTCGCCCCAAACACCCCGTAACCCCACAATCTCTCTTAGGTTTAATTTTCGCATAAACGGAATTCTTGAAAAAAACCTACCATTAAAATTTTGTTCCAAATGTAAGGATGCATAGGTATCGGTTACGAACTCATAAAAATCTAAGTTTGGGAAGGTATTATAAATTGAAAATAATGTTTGATTTCCAGGGATAACGTTTAATAATCCAAGAGGTACCTCTCCAAAGGTTTTACCCAATTCAATTGTGGAGAATAGCCTACCGAAACTACCCAATTGCCATGGCTGGGTGTAGGAAAACTGAATTTTTGAATAATCAAAATCACTCTCCAAAAAACCTTTTACTCCCATGGTGTACCGTAGAAATAAGGTGCTGTAATTGTCATTAATATTGGTTCTTTCTACACCATAACCTATGGTCCTTTTTCCTGGGGTGTAAATAAGACTACTAAAAATATCAAACTGCTTAATTTCAGAGGAAATACCTGTTGGAGAAGCAACATCCAAATAGTCTAAACTAAATGCTTCGGGCAAGGCCGAACTCAGCGTCCGGAATGAACTGCCTATGCCTATTCTAAAATTATTCAATGGCTCCAATTCAACATTAAAAGTGGTTAAATTAATGTTGGTTAACCTGTCGTTCGTCCCCACAGCAAATACTGACGAGGAGGCAATACTCCTTCCCAAAACATCATTGGTAGCTGTTAAACTTAGCCCCAATTGTTCAATATCACGACGATTCCCACCCGAAACAATCAACCTATTCGGCTTATCAAGTAACCATTTTGCAGAAAAGCCATGTTTGAACTTTTGATCCATAAAACCATAGGCCATATACCCCTCTAAACGCCATAAATCATTTTGTCCGAAATAAGTTCTTCCACCACCACGTAAGCGAATTCCTTCTGCATCATTATATCCAAAAACACTATAAACATCCCCAATATCCAGGTTCCATTTATCAATTTCAACATAACCAGAGCCCAAAATGCTTACTATATTATAATA
>CAYTDS010000014.1:6648-14796 GCA_964436555.1 uncultured Flavobacteriaceae bacterium
CTTTCCTTTTTATTGAGGCTAAAATCGCTTAACATATAGTCTCGTTTTAGCAAGAAGACAGAATCATTAACTACCTCAAACTCCTGTTCTATGTATATTTCTTTAACCCAATTAACGTTGGCACTTCTAGTTACTTCTAAATTTATTTTTTTAATGGCATACGTAGAATCATTTACCCAAAAATCGCCTTTAAATGTTAATTCGTTCTTTCTTCTGGGATAATAAATAATATTGTAGCACCATTTTTTATCTATAAAAGCACTATCTGCAAGTACATAATTGTAAGTATCAATACCTGTTCTTGATAAGGGGCTCGTGAAGCTCTTATCAAAAAACTTAAGATAATTGTCGTACACATTGTATTCTGAATAAAGATCCTGAATAAAAGCTGTAAGAGCCTGATTGTTACTGAAGCCTGAATTTTTATTCCCTAAGATATCCTCCTTTTTCGTGTTGATTAAATTATCTCCATAAACCTTGGAAAAGGTTTCATTTATAAAAATAGGTAAGTAGGTCTTTCCTGTTATTCGGGAAGTATCCAGATCATCAAAAATAAACTCAAGACCCTTAAAAATCTTACTCTTTATTACAGCGCTGTCGATAGTATTAAGGTCAAATTCTATTTTTTCGTATTTATCATAGCGATATTGTTTAAACATATGGACCCCATTAGATCTTTTTTTTGCCCATATTTTTCGTAAAATATCAATCGCAGGATTATTCTTTTTGGATTGCTTTCCTGCATAAACTACAAATTCGTCCAGTTGTTCGCTGCCCTCTTGCAATACAACACGCATGTTGTAATTAACTTTAGATGCCAAACTAACTTCCTGTAATTCATATCCTATAAAGGAAACCTGAAGAACTTGATAATTTGTCTCGGACTCTAAATAAAATCTGCCATCATCATTGGTAATGGTGCCTTCTGCAGAATTTTTAAACAAAATATTCGCAAATGCTACCGGCGATCCGGAATCATCCACGACAATGCCGCTTACTTTGGTCTGGGCAAATATGGTTCCAAAAAAGAGAAAAAAAATAGGAATTAATAATCCTTTCATCTACAGTGACATAACGAAATTAACGACTTAAAATTATATCGAACTGATTTGCTGAATAGTATTTAAAAGGCACTGAATGTAGATGTTTAAAGGAATGAAATACATTTTAAAATAAAAACTCCGACAACCCTATGATTATCGAAGCTAATATACCTTTAGAAAATGAATTCTATTATTTGTATAACACTTTCTTAACAGCTTTTACCACATCTTCGTGATTCGGTAACCATTCTGCTAATAAAACCGGAGAGTAAGGAGCAGGGGTATCTGCGGTATTAATCTTTATAATAGGGGCATCCAAAAAATCAAATGCTTTTGACTGTACTAGGTATGTGATTTCTGTAGATACATTGCCAAAAGGCCAAGCCTCCTCTAAAATAACTAGTCTATTAGTCTTTTTTACAGATGTAAGAATGGTATTAATATCCATAGGTCTGACCGTCCGCAAATCTATTATTTCACAACTAATACCTTCCTTTTCCAACTCCTCAGCGGCCTTGTCCGCTTCCTTAATGATTTTGCCAAAAGAAACTATGGTAACATCTTTTCCCTCTCTTCGGATATGTGCAACTCCTAATGGAATAGTATATTCCTCTTCAGGAACTTCTCCTTTATCGCCATACATTTGCTCAGACTCCATGAAAATTACAGGATCATTATCTCTTATAGAAGCCTTTAACAATCCTTTTGCATCAGCAGGATTAGAGGGCACAACTACCTTAAGTCCAGGGCAATTGGCATACCAACTTTCAAATGCTTGAGAATGAGTTGCGGCCAACTGACCAGCAGAAGCAGTTGGACCCCGAAAAACGATTGGGCAATTAAATTGTCCTCCCGACATTTGTCTAATTTTAGCAGCATTGTTGATTATTTGATCTATCCCAACAAGAGCAAAATTAAAAGTCATAAATTCAATTATAGGCCGGTTTCCTTCCATTGTAGAACCTACACCAATTCCTGCAAAGCCTAATTCAGAAATGGGTGTATCAATAATGCGCTCAGGACCAAACTCATCTAACATGCCTTTAGAGGCTTTGTAAGCGCCATTGTACTCCGCAACTTCTTCACCCATAAGGTAAATAGAGTCGTCTCTTCTCATTTCTTCTGACATCGCCTCACAAATGGCCTCTCTAAATTGTATTGTTTTCATGAATTTAAATTAACTTATTTTTTACTAAAACCCTCGCAAAAATAGGAAATTATCTACCAAATATTAAGCTGGCAGAATTAAAATTAATATTATTATTTACTATGCATGCATAGTAAATTTGAAATTTAATCATTACCTTAGCACAATTGAATTTTTGAAAATATAGCAATCCATGAACATATTAGTTTGTATCAGCAACGTGCCGGACACTACTTCCAAAATTAACTTTACTGAAAGCAATACCAAGTTTGATTCCAATGGTGTTCAATTTGTCATTAATCCCAATGATGAATTTGGATTAACCAGAGCCATGTGGTTTAAAGAAAAGCAAGGTGCTACGGTTCATGTTGTAACCGTAGGTGGGCCTTCAACCGAGTCTACCATAAGGAAAGCTCTGGCTATCGGTGCAGATGAGGCAATTAGGGTAAACGCAGAGCCTACAGACGGCTATTTTGTGGCCGAGCAACTAGCGCATATCGTAAAAAATGGAAATTATGACCTTGTTATTGCAGGGCGAGAATCTATAGATTATAATGGCGGAATGGTACCTGGAATATTGGCCACTATATTGGATATGAATTTTGTAAATACCTGTATTCAAATAGATATTGAAGGTAATTCTGTTGCCGTGGTAAGGGAAATAGATGGAGGAAAAGAAAAAATAGCAACCACTTTACCTTTGGTTATTGGGGGTCAAAAAGGCTTGGTTGAGGAAAGTGATCTCAGAATTCCAAATATGAGGGGAATTATGATGGCACGTCAGAAAAAACTAAATGTTGTTGAACCAATAGATGCCACTACAGCAACAACGGATATAAAATTTGATAAACCTGCACCAAAAGGAGCTATTAAGTTAATAGATGCCAATAATATAGATGAACTTATATCCCTCTTGCATAATGAAGCAAAGGTGATATAAAACAGCTTGATACTTTTTAAGAATTTAAACTTGTAAGAATAGATGTCAGTACTAATATACACAGAATCAGAAAACGGAAAATTTAAAAAGAATGCTTTTGAAGTAGCTTCGTATGGCTATCAGGTGGCCAAACAGATGGGTTCAACGGTTACAGCAATTTCCTTTAATACAGAGGATAATGAATCCTTGGGCTCTTATGGGGTTTCAAAGGTTTTGAATGTCGCCAATGAAAAATTAAAGACATTTAATGCCAAAGCCTTCGCTAGTGCTATTGCCCAGGCAGCACATCATGAAAATGCCAATATACTTATTGTAAGTTCCAGTGCTGATACACGGTTTCTAGCACCAATTTTGGCAGCAAATCTTAAAGCAGGATATGTTCCTAATGTGGTTTCGGTTCCGGAAAGTACTAGTCCTTTTCTTGTAAAGCGTACCGCATTTAGCAATAAAGGTTTTGCCCATACACAAATCAATACTGATACAAAAATTGTCGGTGTTTCAAACAATTCTCTGGGCTCCAATGAAAATTCAGTTCCTGTAATCGTAGAAAACTTTGATATTACTTTTAGCGAAAATGATTTTTCCATAAAATCTATGGAGATTGATAAATTAATAGGGAAGGCGACTATAGCCGATGCAGACATTGTGGTCTCCGGAGGTAGAGGCCTAAAAGGTCCTGAAAATTGGGGAATGATTGAAGAATTAGCCCAAGTCTTAGGTGCTGCTACAGCATGTTCCAAACCGGTTTCCGATCTAGGCTGGAGACCTCATGGAGAGCATGTGGGTCAGACCGGTAAGCCCGTAGCGAGTAATTTATATATTGCAATAGGCATATCAGGAGCCATTCAACATCTGGCGGGCGTGAGTTCTTCCAAAGTAAAAGTAGTTATCAATACGGATCCAGAAGCACCTTTTTTCAAAGCTGCAGACTATGGAATTATAGGCGATGCATTTGAAGTTGTCCCGAAGTTCATCGAAAAATTAAAAGAATTTAAAGCGCAAAACGCTTAATTTTTGTTAAATTGTGCCCCTTAAAGGGCTGTTTAAATATTAGGTCTTCCCTTTTGTTTAAACAGCCTTTTTTAGTTTATAATTTGATATGAGTTTAGTTCGATTAAAAATAAAGGGGATATCCTACAGCCAAACGCAAAATGGTGCATACGCCCTTATTTTGAATGAAGTGGAGGGCGATAGGAAACTACCTATCGTTATTGGCGCGTTTGAAGCGCAATCTATTGCCATAGCACTGGAAAAAGAAATTAAACCACCGCGACCTTTAACCCATGACCTTTTCAAAAACTTTGCAGATCGGTTTGAAATTGTTGTAAAGCAGGTTATTATACACAAATTGGTAGATGGTGTTTTCTATTCTAGCATCATCTGTGAACGCGATAAAATTGAAGAAATCATTGATGCCAGAACTAGTGATGCCATTGCACTTGCCTTACGTTTTAATGCACCTATTTTCACTTATAAAACTATCTTGGACAAAGCAGGTATTTTTCTAAAATTTTCTTCCAAGGAAAAAGAAAAAGATGATTCCGGAGACAGTATTATTGTTGACGAAATTTTACAAGAAGGAGAAACAGTGGAAATTGACACCAGCATGTCTGATGCATACAAGGAACTTACTTTAGAGGAACTTCACCAGGAATTAGATAAGGCAGTGGCCAGCGAAGATTATGAAAAGGCAGCAAAACTTAGAGATGAAATATCCAAACGCAATTGATAATTGAACTGGCAATACATGAAAAATAACCTTTGGTTTTTTTGCTTTATTCTTTTCCTTCCCTTTGTATTACTAGCTCAAAACAATCCACCTCCTGAAAGCCTTACCAAATTAGTTGAAACTATCTTAATAAATGATATTGAGGCACCTCAAATCATACCTAATCAAGGATTTAGTGTAGCTAGTTTTTTTCGTGGAGTTCTGGGAATGGTCAGCTTAATCCTAATCTCATTTTTATTTAGCGCCAATAGAAAGGCTATTAATTGGAAAACAGTAGGCATTGGCTTGAGTATTCAGTTACTTTTGGCTATTGGTATTTTAAAAGTCCCTATTATTCAACTTGCATTCGAGGGTGTGGGAAGAATTTTTATTAGCATTTTAGATTACACACTTATTGGTAGCAAATTTTTGCTAGGTAATTTATTGAATTTAGACAATCCCAATATTGGTTACATTTTTGCTTTTCAAATCCTACCCACCATCATTTTCTTTTCTGCGCTTACTTCCGTACTATTCTATTTAGGCATTATTCAAAAAATTGTAAGAGGCTTGGCTTGGCTTCTGACTAAATCATTAGGAATTTCTGGAGCAGAAAGCCTTTCTGTTGCAGGGAATATTTTTTTAGGCCAAACCGAAGCACCACTACTCATCAAGGCTTATTTGGAAAAAATGAGTAAGTCCGAAATCCTTTTGGTCATGATTGGTGGGATGGCCACAGTTGCCGGTGGTGTTTTGGCTGCCTATATCGGTTTCTTAGGAGGTGATGATCCTGTACTCCGTCTACAGTTTGCAAAACATTTACTCGCGGCCTCCGTTATGGCAGCGCCTGGAGCTATTATTATCTCAAAAATACTATATCCCCAAACAGAAACTATAAATACACAAGTGCATGTTTCTCATGAAAAAATTGGGAGTAATTTTTTAGACGCTATTGCAAACGGCACAACAGAGGGTTTAAAATTGGCCGTAAATGTAGGTGCCATGCTTCTGGTTTTTGTGGCATTTATTGCTATGTTAAATGGCATTTTTGGTTGGTTAGGGGGTCTAACTCCCCTCAATTCGTGGATAGCAGCAAATACTGTTTATGAACAATTTTCTTTAGAGGCTATTCTAGGCAGTATTTTTGCCCCCATAATGTGGTTGATAGGTGTTGCCGGTGAAGATGTGTTACTCATGGGTCAATTGTTAGGCATCAAGCTTGCATCTAGTGAATTTGTTGGGTATACCCAGCTTGCAGAGCTCAAAAATGTGGCTAATACTACGCATTTCACCTTTAATAAATCAATAATCATGGCCACCTATATGTTGTGCGGTTTTGCTAATTTTGCTTCTATCGGAATTCAAATAGGAGGCATAGGCTCTCTTGCTCCGGGACAACGAAAAACCCTGTCTGAATTTGGTTTAAAAGCAGTATTGGGAGGTTCATTGGCATCCTTGCTTTCTGCAACCATTGCGGGGATGATTTTGGGTTAAAAAACTTTACTAGGCATACTCGATATTTTAGAACTACATTTAAGTAAAATTGAATCGTTGATAAATTGTGATAATTGTTAACCAAACAGCTTCCCTTAAAAATCACATTTTGATTAATTTTACCAGACTCTTTAACTTAAATACTTTGGGGGAGTACTAAACGAATGAAACAGTACCACGATTTATTAAAACATGTGATTACCAAGGGTTGCCAGAAAGGGGATAGAACCGGAACGGGGACCATAAGTGTTTTTGGCTACCAAATGCGATTTGATTTGAGTGAAGGATTCCCTATGATTACTACAAAAAAACTTCACTTAAAATCCATTGTTCATGAACTACTCTGGTTCTTAAAAGGAGATACAAATATTGGCTATTTACAGGAAAACGGGGTGCGAATATGGAACGAATGGGCTGACGAAAGTGGTAATCTAGGCCCTATTTATGGTCACCAATGGCGTAATTGGAATAATGAAGAAATAGATCAGATTACAGAACTTATAGAAACCTTAAAAAATAATCCCAACAGTAGGCGGATGCTGGTTTCAGCATGGAATCCCAGTGTGTTGCCAGATACTTCGATTTCTTTTTCGGAAAATGTGGCTAATGGAAAGGCTGCCTTACCACCTTGCCATGCTTTCTTTCAATTTTATGTAGCCGATGGTAAACTATCATGCCAATTATATCAACGTAGTGCGGATATATTCCTTGGAGTACCTTTTAACATTGCATCTTATGCCCTATTTACGCTTATGGTAGCTCAAGTATGTGGTCTTAAACCCGGTGAATTTATACACACTTTTGGAGACGCTCATATTTACAATAATCACTTAGAACAAGTAGAAATCCAGTTGAGTAGAACTCCTAAGCCTTTACCTAAAATGATTTTGAATCCGGAAGTAAAGGATATTTTTGGTTTCACCTTTGATGATTTTACGCTGATTGATTATGAACCTTATCCGCATATAAAAGGTTCTGTTGCCGTATAGTTTTTTCTTTAGGCATAATCCTAAAGTAACTTTTGGATTACTAGTTTTTCGCAGCTATAAACAAAAAAGCCCGTAGGATAGTATGCAAATCCTAGGGCTTTTTTACTTATTTAAAAAATTTGGATTACAATACTAATACAGCATTTTCTGCACCGGCATAGTCATTCCACTGATAACCATCTGCTTCAGTTTCATTAACGAAATCCCCGTCGATTAAGTACTTAAATTCATAAGTGCTTTCCTTTGGTAGTTCAAAAGTCCCTTTGAAACTTCCGTTCTTTAATTTTTTTAAATCACTTCCCTCAGGACTCCAGTTATTAAAATCGCCAACTACGGCCACTTCTTTTGCTTCTTCTGCAGGTACTGTAAAAGTTACTTTACAAATCGGCTTGCTTTTCAAATATTGTTTTGCGATTGCCATGGTATTAAAATTTAGAATTATTGTACAAAGCAAAAGATAAAACTACTCACAAACAACTAGTTAACAAAGAATTATCTTATTCTTAAAATCCTTGCCTCTTTAAAGACACTTAGCCAAAAATGGTATCGAAATTTTTCGTAGTAAGTAACTTCACTCATGCTTTTTTTAAGATTCTTACAATGCTATCAATCTCTTTTTCCGTATTATAAAAATGAAAACTAAGCCGAATGCCTCCACCGCGTTGTGAACAAAGCACACCGTTTGACTTCAAATGTTGAAAAAGCGCTTCATCACCTTTAATATTAAAAATAGTTCCGTGGTCTTTTCTTTTTATAACTACTTCCTCTAGTAAACCGAGCTGACCCAGCACTTCTCTTGCCTTTATAGAAAGTAATTTGTTCTGTTG
>CAYTDS010000014.1:14896-16165 GCA_964436555.1 uncultured Flavobacteriaceae bacterium
ACGTTTATTTTTTCCTTCTTAACTTTTTCCAAAATAAGCTCTTCCAAATTCGATGTCATCTTTACATAAAAAATTGAAAATTTTCTGCTTTCAAATGGCCAATTAACAGAGGGATAATCATTTTCTAGAAGTAAAACTTTTTGTTCCCTTGGTAATCCTTCCAATAGTAAATTCAATCCTAAAGAAAAATTGGGCACCAGAGCTACATTATCAGGAGTACAACCGAAAAAATGTCCAACCGTCTTTCGGGTTTCCGTCAACAAAGCTAAACTCTTCATTTTCATGGAGCTTCCACCAATCAAAAAATCCAAATCGTGCTCTTGACGCCAGTCCAACAAACTATCATATAGTAAGCCGGATGCGGCTGTATCCGCATATATATATTGGTTTAAAATGGGGAATTCTTTTCTAATTTTTTCCATTTACAACGTTTAAAAAGTAATTGCGCTATCTTTGTAAGTAAAGATACTGATTGCCATGCTTTTTAAAAGTAAAAATAGTAAAATGAATTTGGAGCAACACGAACAGATAGAGTATGCCCAAAGCCGAATTAAACAAAAGAAAAGGCTATATAACCATTTTGTACTTTTCATTATAGGTAGTATTTTTTTTATTTTGATGAATACTATTTTAAAAATTGGCGAAACCCATAATTGGTTTATTTGGGCTATTACCTTTTGGGCCTTTTTATTTGTGATACATCTTTTTAATGTTTTTGTCACCAATAAATTTATGAATCGAAATTGGGAACGTCAACAGCGTGAAAAGCTCATTATAAAGCAAGAAAAAAGATTAGCAGAACTTCAACAAGAAATTGAAAGTGAGTATCCACTACATGAGGGAGATAAAAAAAAAGATTAGTGGGAATTTTTACTATTGTCGCTGCAGCTGCTGAGAACGACGCCTTAGGCAAAGACAATGAATTGTTGTGGCATTTGCCGGACGATTTTAAGCGATTTAAACAGATAACCTCCGGCCATAAAATCATTATGGGGAGAAAAACTTTTGAAAGCTTTCCAAAACCCCTCCCGAACAGAACTCATATAATAATTACCAGAGATCAACATTATACCATTGACCATTCCTTATGTATTGTAACTCATTCTTTAAAGGACGCACTAAATTTGGTCGATAAAAATGAAACAGCTTTTGTTATTGGCGGTGGGGAAATTTATGCTTTGGCAATGGAATTTGCTAACTGTATTGAACTAACCCGAGTTCACCACTCATTTGAAGAAGCCGACACGTTTTTTCCAAAAATCGACACTG
>CAYTDS010000014.1:16265-19008 GCA_964436555.1 uncultured Flavobacteriaceae bacterium
ACCAATCTTGTTTCCTTTGTATCTATTTTTCCTGCCTCAATTAGCGACACTAAACCGGTTCCTTCTTGTTCTACAATACGGATTCCTGAAGCGTAATTTTTAGAAGTGCTGTGAAACAAATCACTACCTAGGGTCCCCTTTGTTGCTAAA
This sequence comes from uncultured Flavobacteriaceae bacterium, assembly GCA_964436555.1. GTDB lineage: Bacteria > Bacteroidota > Bacteroidia > Flavobacteriales > Flavobacteriaceae > Aurantibrevibacter. The sequence continues at coordinate 16,416 of CAYTDS010000014.1, forward strand.
ACTCCAACAGTTTTAGAATGAGATTGTAATGCAGCAGGCTTAATTGCCGGCTCTATACCAATAAAAGGAACTTTATAATTTTTTCGCAGATAATCGATAGCATTGGTTGTAGCCGTGTTACAGGCTACCACAATTATCTTACAACCCTTTTCAAGCAAAAACTCCGTATTCTTTATGCTTAGCCGAAGAATTTCTTCACGATTCTTTTCTCCATAAGGTGCATTTCTACTATCTGCCAAATAAATAGTATGCTCTTTTGGGACTAATTTGTAGAGTTCTCTCCAAATAGAAGTGCCTCCAACACCGGAATCGAATATACCTATTGGCCTATTTTTCATTATAGTTCCATTTTTTTAAAAGACTTTTCTTTCAAATTTAATGCTATACAGATCTTTGACTCGTAATACAAAACTAAAAGTAAGCTTGTTTTCTATTATCACGAATAAAAACTTCTGAGAAATAAGGTTTAATAAAAAACTCCTTCCCCAAAAATTTGGAGAAGGAGCTTTTATTCTTTTACTACTGTATTAGAAACCTAATTGTTTCTTAACTTCAGGTAGTAAATCTTTTCCTTTGGCAACTATTATTCCGCCGCCTTCAGTGGAGTCTACAACGTAATCTACACCTTGATCGGCGGCTACTTTCTCTATGGCTGTTTTGGCTTTTTCACTTATCGGACCCAATAGCTCACCTTGTTTTTTCTGTAATTCCTGTTGTGCAGCCTGTTGCGCTTCCTGAATATTTCTTTCAAATCCCTGTAATTCTACAGCTCTTTTTTGGTTCTCTTCTTCAGATTTAGAGCCCGCTTCATTTTGATATAAAGTGTATTTATTTTTAAGTTCGGTCATCGAACTTTCAATATCTGCCCTGTAGGTTTCCTGTAATTTCTTAAGTTCTGCCTCGGCTTTTTTCATTTCGGGCATTTCAGATAACAACTGTTGCACATTAATATGTGCTATTTTGTTCTGGGCATTTACAAAACCGGTAGTGGCTACCAATAAAACTAGTGCTACTACAATTTTATTTACGTGTTTCATGATTTTAATTAATTAGTATTGAGTGTTAATTTTTAAAGTTAAGTTTAAAATATATTTCGTTTTACGTCAATCTTTCTATTTGATATCTAATCCCTATTCTTCTACCTTTTGGTTCTTCTTGGCTTCTCGCTCTTCCAACAATTTCTTTCTCCTGTCTTCATAAGCCTTTTTGCGTTCTTCCCTCAATTGCAATTGTTCTGTTCTTTTTTCTTCGGCTGTTTTCAGTCTTGCTGCCTCAGCCGCTTTAGCTCTATCCTGTCTTTCTAAGAGGGCATCACTGACCGGCTTTTCTTCATCTTCATCTTCATCATCCAAGTCTTCAAACTTACTTTTAAGCGGTTCCTTTTTATTTGGAGCACTTATCTTTCTGGTTCTTGCAATGCCTCTTAACACTAAATCGCTAATATCATGCCTTTTTTCGGAATACAACATTACGACATCTGCTGATTTATCAAAAATAAAATCATACTTTTTATTAGCTCCTATTTTTTGCACCTCATTAAAAACTTGGTCTTGAATAGGCTGTATTAGAACACGCTTTTGGATAACTAAATCGCCCTGAGGTCCAAATCTATTTTGTTGGTACTCTATAAGTTCTTTTTCCTGGATTTGAATTTCTTCTTCTCTTTCCAAAATAAGCTCGTTAGTGAGTAAAACCCGCTCTGCCATTAGATCTTTCTTCATCTGCTCAACAACACTTTGCTTTTGCTCTACTTCTACTTTCCACTTTTGGACTCTGGTTTCCAACTGTTCACTTGCATCTCTATATTCTTCTACATTTTCCAGAATATATTCCATATCTACATAAGCAATTCTTATGCTCCGTTGCGCTATTGCTCCAGAAGAGATTAAAAATGTCAAAACCAAAATAAAATTTGATTTCGAAATACTATTGTTTAACAATGCTACTAGTTTCATTTTTCTTTCGATTTAATCAATAGAAAATATCGTGCCAAAATAATTAAATATTTTAAAATGAATAGTTTAAAAAGAAACTATCCACACCATATAGCTATTAGATTAAAACTGCTGCCCAATAATAAAATGGGTTTGCCAACCACTAGGTCCGGTAGATTGAGGTCTGTAATCCCGGTCAAAACCATATCCAAAGTCAATCCCCAATAAACCAAAAGCAGGCATGAATATTCGCAGTCCTAAGCCGGCCGATCTTTTTACTTCAAACGGATTAAATGACTGAAAATTGTTAAAGGCGTTACCCGCTTCTAAAAAAGTTAAACCGTATATGGATGCAGATGGTTTTAAGGTTAACGGATAACGAAGTTCCATAGAGAATTTATTGTAAATTACTCCCCCTTCCTGACGGTTGGTTAAAAGATCTATTGGAGTTAATGAGGAGTTATCATAACCTCTCAACTGTATAACTTCCCTACCGTCAAGAACAAAATTATTGTTCATTCCATCGCCCCCGACAAAGAAGCGTTCAAATGGTACATCTCCCACTTCTTTGTTGTAGTTGCCTAAAAACCCAAACTCTACATTGGTTCGTAGCACCAGCTTGTCTACTAAACGTTGAAACCAATCTCCCCTAAATTTAA
>CAYTDS010000015.1:0-18418 GCA_964436555.1 uncultured Flavobacteriaceae bacterium
CCGTATTTTGATTAACCAAGGTTAGAAGTTCCTCACTACGTAATCGCAAACCTCTAAAATCCTTACTGCTAATTAGAGAATACGGAGGAGTAAACTTGCCGGTAATTTCAAAATTGGAACCGCCCATAGGAAAAATAGGGTTGGGACCGGAAGATCTTCTGGAGATACCCACAGTATACGTAAGAGAATTGGCTTTCCCATTACCAAAGTTGAATAACCCTAAATTATAGTCTTGGAAATTGTACAACTGGTAGCCTATGGAATGTGACAAGGTAAAAAAGTCATCCGGCCATTGCAAGCGCTTTGCCAAGCCAACAGACACTCCGGTAATGGAGAACTGTTTGGATTTATCAATTCTAAATCTACCCTGCAAGGAAGAAAATTGATCAAATGCAAACTGCTGCGTTCTAGAGAGGGACATGTTAAACCGAACCGGTTTCTTACCTCCAAGCCATGGTTCAGAAAAATTTAGACTGTATACCCTAAAGGCCTGACTTGCCTGCAAACGAATAGCAAAGGTTTGACCATCTCCCATGGGAACAGGTTTATATTCTTCACCGCGCAGAATATTTCCTATAGAGAAGTTATTGAAAGATAACCCTAACGTCCCAATAAAACCGCCACCCCCATAGCCACCCTGTAATTCTATCTGGCTGGATCCGGATTCTACTAAATCATACTTTAAGTCAACGGTTCCTGCATTAGGATCCGGATTTTGAATGTCCGGTTTTATCTGTTCTGCATCAAAAAAGCCCAAAGCACCCAATTCTCGGATACTTCTTATAATATTGTCTTTACTGTATCGCTGACCTGGCCGAGTTCTCAATTCGCGAAAAATAACATGGTCATTTGTCCTGTCATTTCCGGCAACAATTACATGGTTAAGAAATGTTTCCTTTCCCTCTATAATCCGAATTTCAAAATTGATAGTGTCGTTCTCGGCGGAAACCTCCACCGGGTTGATATTAGAGAAAAGATAACCGTTATTTTGGTATAAATTGGTTATATCTTCAGCATCCGGTTTAGAATCATCTGCAATTCTCTTACGTAACAAAACACCGTTATAAGTAGCACCTTTTTTAATGCCCAACACCTGACTTAATTGCCTATCGGTATATACCGTATTCCCTACGAAATCTATGTCTCCGAAATAATATTTATTTCCTTCCTCAACAGCTATTTTTATTTTGATATTGTTCTTATCTACATTAATAATACTGTCTGAGATAACCCGAGCGTCACGATATCCGTTTTCGGCATATTTATCGGCCAGCAATGACAAATCAGTATCATAATCCTCCCTTATAAATTTTGATTTTTTCCAAAAGCGATAAAACTTCTTTTTCTTTGTTTTTTTTAGGGCCTTTGCTAACTTCTTGTCAGATATCATTTCATTTCCTTCAAAGACAATATCACTTATCTTTACCTTGTCTCCCTTTTTTACATTCACTACCATGCTTTGAGCATTGGTTTCAGATGTATCCTTCGCTGTAGCAATATTTACCGTGGTATTTAGGTACCCCTCTTTTTTATATTTATTTTGAAGGTAGTTCTTGCTGTTTGCAATTAAGCTTTCTGTTATCTTCTTTCCCTTTTTTAGATCGGTATCTTTTATAATTTCATCAACTTTCTTTTGTTTTACACCGTAAAAAGTAACTTTTGAAAGTGTTGGACGCTCTATGATATTGAGCTCCAAGAATACATTTTCTCCTTCTATGTGAGTGATGAAAAAAGATATATCACTGAAAAGCTCTAATCCCCAAAGCTTACTAATTATAGAACTAATTTGTTCACCTGGAAGCGTTATTGGCTGGCCTTCCCGAAGCCCGGTGTAGGTTTTAACAGTCTGCTCATTATAGCTTTGTAAACCTGTAATTTCCAGACCTCCTAAAATATATTTTTTACCATCATCATAGGAGGCATCCTGAGCGGAGGTAAATAATGTTGTAAAAAGTAATAGGAGTGTAAGTAGTGGTTCAAACGATATGAACCTTTTCATATCGCTAGTTGAGTTGTTCGCTAGTTTTTCCAAATCTTCGTTCTCTGTTCTGGTAATTTATGATTGCCTCCACCAAATGGTGCTCTTTAAAATCCGGCCAAAATACATCAATAAAATATAATTCTGCATATGCTATCTGCCAAAGTAAAAAATTACTTATTCTATGCTCTCCACTGGTTCGAATTAGCAGGTCTACATCTGGTAAATTATGCGTGTAAAGATGGTTATTTATAATGGTTTCATCAATATTTTCGGGAGAAATTATATTATTTTTAACTTTGATACTTATCTCTTGTACAGCGTGTTTAATTTCCTCTCGGGCACCGTAACTTAGGGCTAAAGTTAAAGTCATTCCTGTATTTTCATCAGTCTTGTGTATGACTTCATTGAGTTCTTGATAAGCCTTTAAAGGTAAAGACGCTATATTCCCGATAGCATTTAATTTAATATTATTCTTATTTAACGTTTTTAACTCTTTCTTTAATGAGGAGACTAAGAGCTTCATTAAAGTATCTACTTCAACTTTGGGGCGTTTCCAATTTTCTGTAGAAAAAGTATACAAGGTAAGATAATCCACACCTATTCTGGCACAATTTTCAACTGTATCCTTAACGGTTTTTACTCCATGTTCATGCCCAAAAATACGTAATTTACCCATTTTCTTTGCCCACCTGCCATTACCATCCATGATTATAGCCAGATGTTTAGGTAATTTACTCTTTTCTAAAGTTTCAATAGTGTTCATACAAAAGTTACTCAAAACAATCGGAGCAGGGCTTTCTTCCAAAAGTATAGGTTAGTGTTATCCCTGAAAAAACATACCAATCGTCACTAAAAATGTTTCCAAATCTAAACGATTCAAAGTTAGAGTTTTCTGGGTTACTAGCGTCTAAATTATCGGTAAAAGTATAGCGGGCACCTACCTCTGCTCCAACAATCAAAAACTGATTTAATCGCGCTTTAAACCCTACTGTCATGGGTATGGCCATTGCCCCGTCTCTTTGATTTAAATTCTGAAGTTGCCCGGCGTCAAAATAATTATAGTCATACCTAAAATAGGTAAGACCTGTGTATAAATAAGGGGTGAAAGCCGATCCCAATCTATGCAAATTATACTCCACAAAGTTAAACTCTAGTCCGGCAGATGCCTCTAAAATAGAATTGTCCATAATATATCCTCGTTGTTGTCTTGAAGATAAGTCTGACTTATTATCATCTGCAGTGAAATTTCCGTAAATCATGCTTGCCCGCCAGGCATAGCGTTTGCTCTTATTCCATTTAAATAAACCTCCGAATGCCGGACCAGATGGTAAGATAAAGTTGGTTCGTCCCACATCCCCAATGTTATTAGTTCCTCCCGCAAAAAGACCTATTTCATAAGTTTGGGCATTCAATCTTCCTAAAAAGGACACCAGTAGTATAACAATACATAATCTCATTTCCGCTAAAAGTTTGCAAATATAACAATTTCAGTATTTTGAAAAGCTTCTTTGTTATACCATTATTCTTTCATGATAAACATTAATTAGGACTATTTATTGTTTGGCATCAACAATCAATTGCGCCTGTCCTCTCCCCATAATAATTTGTTTCGAAGTGTTTTAAGAAAGCTTTCAGAGTTATACTCAATCATCTTGATATAAAAATTTGCCTTCTTTATGGTAATTTCTTTTCCATTTTGTAAAGTAACTATTCTAGAATCCAAAGAAACTAAGTGATTTTCCTCTCTCCCGGAAACTTTAAGACGAACCACTGTATCGTCTGACACCACCAAAGGTCTGGCATTAAGATTATGTGGCGCAATTGGGGTTAAAATCAAAGATTTTGCCGTTGGAGCTATTACAGGACCACCACAACTTAGAGAATATCCGGTTGATCCTGTTGGCGTAGCCACGATTAAACCATCTGCCCAATAGGAGGTTAAATATTCGTCATTAAGATAGGTCTCCACGGTAATCATCGATGTGGTATCCTTTCGACTTACCGCTATTTCATTTAACGCGAAGTTCAAGTCTCCAAAATGTTCTTCAGTTGAACCAGAGCGTATTTCTACTAAACTCCGCTCTACAATACTGTATTTTCCCTCAAGAAACTCACTTAAAACTTTTCTTACTTCTTCTTTTTTAAAGGTGGACAAAAAACCAAGTCTGCCGGTATTTACACCAACGATAGGTATCCCAAGATTTCTAACATAGGTGATCGCTCTAAGTATTGTACCATCCCCCCCAAAACTAACAAACATATCAAATGAGCCATCCAAACCCTTTGTCATGGTGAAGGTTGGGTATTTTGGTAAAGGTTTTATCGCTATGAGCGTGTTGTAAAACTCTTCTTCAAAAGAAACTGAAATGGAGTGCTTATTAATCTCCTCCAAGAACTCCATAACGTAGTCAAGTGCATCGTTCTGATAAGTTTGACCAAAAATGGCGACTTTCATATAACCTAAACATTAAGGTATTTATCCAAGTAATCGGAACGTTGCTTTAAATCTTCAATGAATTTATCGTCATTATTGCCAAAAAGTATGGTATAATTATATCGTCTAAAAGACTGTATAACTTCATTTAAGTTAGATGTACTTATTTTAATGGTTATTTGAACCACATCATTTTGAATATCAGTGATGAACCCCCCTATTAACTTTAGATTATTACTTTCTACTATTTGTGCTATTTCACTAAATGAATAGTCTTTTATGCCTTTAGCAAGTACTAAAATACCACCGGGTTCTGTAAAAAATGGGGTCTCTATAAACTGTATAATCACCTCGGTAAGATCATAGTATCCAATTACTTTTTCATCATCTCCCAAAATAGGCAAACAATTGGCTTCATTTCTTGCAAACGCTTCCAAGACATCTAACCAAGCAGTCTCTTCCCGTACAAAAAAGGCCTCAAGTTGATACCTATAATCTTCTATTTTCTTACCACTTTCATACACCTCCAAATCCTTCTCACTAAGGACTCCTAAAAAGCGGTCTTCATCCATAACTGCAACATGAGAATAGGTATTGGCTTTAAAAAACTGTATAACCCTTTTAATAGAATCATCAATCTTAAATACCGGTATTGTAGTGATTATGTGAGACTGGATCTGCATAGCTTTTTATAATAACGCAAAATACTAATTAAAAATATCAAAAGGCATGCCTAATTTGTATTTTTGCAATCACTTCAAAAGTAATGAGAAAATGACCAAGCTAAGTGTTAATATTAATAAAATAGCTACTTTAAGGAATGCAAGAGGAGGAAATATGCCAAATCTCTTGCGTACAACTCAAGACATTGAAACCTTTGGTGCACAAGGCATAACCATTCATCCGAGACCAGATGAAAGGCACATTCGTTATCAAGATGCTCTAGATTTAAAAAAAATTGTGTCTACAGAATTCAATATTGAAGGTAATCCCAATCAGAAATTTATTGATTTGGTTTTACAAATAAAGCCCAATCAAGTGACCCTCGTTCCCGATGCGGAAGATGCCATAACCTCTAATGCGGGATGGAACACCATAAAGAATAAAGATCTTTTAATCGAAGTTATCGGGATTTTTAAGAAGGAGGGCATACGTACATCTATCTTTGTAGACGCCAACCCAAAGATGGTTGAAGGTGCCGCTCATACGGGTACAGATAGGATTGAGCTATATACGGAAAGTTTTGCTGAGGATTTTGCCAAGGGGAATATGCAAGGAGTAGACCCATTTGTGAATGCGGCACAAATTGGCCATGAATTAGGGTTAGGTATTAATGCCGGTCACGACTTGAATCTGGATAACATTGCCTTCTTTAAAGCCAAAGTTCCACATCTTTTGGAAGTGTCCATTGGTCATGCACTCATCTGCGAGTCTCTTTATTTTGGTCTGGAAAATGTTGTAAACATGTATTTACATAAACTAAAATGATGAATCTATTACATGCTACTGTTTTGGGGTCTGGAAGTCCTTTAGTAATTCTTCATGGATTTCTCGGAATGGCAGATAACTGGAAAACCTTGGGCAACCAGTATGCCGAAGCAGGTTTTGAGGTTCATTTAGTGGACCAACGTAATCATGGGAAAAGCTTTTGGTCTGAGGATTTTAGTTATAACTTAATGGCAGCAGATTTAAACCGTTATATAACAGAAACGAGAATAAGTGAAGCTATAATTCTAGGGCATTCCATGGGCGGTAAGACAGCTATGCAATTTGCCTGTACAAATCCAGAAAAGACTAAAAAATTGATTGTTTGCGATATAACAACCAGTTATTACCCTCCACACCATGAAACTATTATCCAAGCTTTGAAGAGTCTTGATTTGTCTAACATTACCTCCAGAGGGCAGGCAGACTCAGCTTTAGAAAGCCAAATTTCGGATTATGGTACAAGGCAATTTCTACTTAAAAACTTGTTTTGGGTAGAAAAAGGAAAATTGCAATTTCGTTTTAATCTTCAGGTTCTTGCCACTAAAATGGAAGAAATTGGAGAAGCCCTGAGGCCTAATTCTTATTTTAATGGTCCTACGCTATTTTTAAAGGGAGATAGATCCAATTACATTAACGAAGAAAATTACAAAAATAGTTTGAAACACTTTCCATATGCTACTTTGGAAACCATAGAAAATGCCGGGCATTGGTTGCATGCAGAAAACCCAAAAGCATTTTTTGATAAAACGATTAATTTTATGAAGTCCTGAAAAAATAGCCCTATTTATTATGCATGCATAATTTTTTTGTCCTTTGTATTGCGAGTGTCATAATTTTAACTAATTTTGAAAGTAACCTCTATTTTACGGTTAAAACTAAGATTAACTCAAATATTCTTACATGAAAAAGCATTTAGCGTTACTTGCAATTTTTGGACTTCTTTTCATTTCTTGTAGTGAGGATGACAATGGGGTTGATCCGGGTCCGATTACTCCCGAACCCATAGTTTACACGCCAGGTTCTGCCGATTTTTCAAAGTATGTCTCCATAGGAAATTCTTTAACTGCGGGTTATTCTGACAATGCCCTCTTTATCAATGGTCAGACGGCTTCCTTTCCCAATATGCTTGCCTCCAATTTTGAATTGGTAGGTGGAGGTGAATTTAAAATTCCTTTTATGGCTGATAATTTAGGTGGAGCTTCTCTTGGAGGGCAACAGATACTTGGAAATCGACTTTTTCTAAACTTTGCTTCAGGATCTCCGACACCTACACCTGTCAGTGGTACGGGAACCACGGATATTGGAACTACCTTAACAGGCCCTTTTAATAATATGGGTGTTCCGGGGGCTAAAAGCTATCATCTGGTGGCGCCGGGATATGGAAACTTGGCAGGTGTATCCTTGGGTTTGGCCAATCCGTATTACGCTAGATTTGCTTCTTCGTCAACAGCTTCTATTATAGGAGACGCAGCAGTTCAAAATCCAACTTTTTTTACCCTCTGGACAGGAAATAATGATATTTTGGGCTATGCTCTTGCCGGAGGTTCCGGAGTAGACCAAACAGGAAATTTTGATCCCAGTACGTATGCCAGCAATGACACAACAGATCCCAACGTTTTTGCCAATGTTTATAATGGATTGTTGCAAACACTAACAGCAAATGGTGCCAAAGGTGCAGTAGCAAATATACCGGATGTAACCGCTCTACCTTTTTTCACCACGGTACCCTTTGCTCCGTTGAGTCCAACCAATCCCGCTTTTGGACCCCAAATACCTACACTTAATGCAACTTTCGCTCAGTTAAATCAGGTATTTGCCTTTTTAGGAGTTCCTGAAAGGTCAATAGTATTTTCCGAAACTGCAGCTAGTGCATTGGTGATAAAAGATGAATCATTACCCAACTTATCCGCCCAAATAACCGCGGTTCTTCAGGCCGGTGGTGCGGATGCCGGGACAGCCGCTGTTCTTGGTTTTTTATATGGTCAGGCCAGACAAGCCAATGCGAATGATTTAATTGTTTTTACTAGTCAGACCGTTATTGCTCAATTAAATGAAACAGCATTCGCCACTTTACAGCAATTGGGCTTACCAGCAGCAACAGCCGGACAGCTTTCCATTAATGGCATCACCTATCCTTTGGAAGATCAATGGGTTTTAACCCCAGAAGAACAAGAAATTATTGTCACCACCACTGCGGCATATAATCAAACCATTTCCACTTTGGCTACACAATATGATTTAGCTTTTGTAGATGCCAATGCCTATTTAAATGTTGTTGCATCTACAGGAGTTCCGCTATCAGATGGAAGCAGGGTGAGATCCACCTATGGCACCGGTGGTGGCTTTTCCCTAGATGGTGTTCATCCTACTCCAAGGGGTCATGCACTTATCGCAAATCAATTCATCAACGCAATTAATTCAAAATTCGGATCTAATTTACCAGGGGTAGAGCCCTTGGATTATACAGGTCTTTATGTGAATTAATATAAAATAAAAATGTATTTTTAAAGGCATCAATTTCCATTGGTGCCTTTTTGTATAAACCCTTTAATTTTTATCTTATGAATCTCATTTTAAGAATTCTTTTAAGTGCCATTGCAGTAGTTATTTTGTCAAAAATACTTCCTGGTATAGGGGTAGATTCCTATACTACAGCGCTCATTGTAGCCGTAGTACTCAGTCTTTTAAATTTTATTGTAAAACCTATTTTGGTAATATTAACACTACCTGTTACCATTATTACTTTTGGTTTATTCTTACTTATTGTTAATGCTATTATCATCCTTTTGGCCGATAGTCTAGTAAGTGGTTTTCAAGTAGATGGCATATGGTGGGCACTACTTTTCAGCCTCTTATTATCGTTACTTCAATCTTTATTTTTTTCACTTTTAAAAGACGGGAAGTAGTCTTCGATTTAGTGTTTTTGATTCCCCGATTTAAAAACTTGTTGAACTTGGTAAAATGTATTATTTTTGCCTCCCATTTATTTATGCAAAAGAGACAGTAATGAACATCACAAAAGAGCAGATTGACGAATTAAATGCAGTAGTAAAGGTTGCGGTTTCCAAAGATGACTATCAGGATAAAGTAGATCGAATTCTAAAGGATTACAAAAAGCAAGCCAACATACCCGGTTTCAGAAAAGGTCAGGTCCCTATGGGATTAATCAAGAAACAGTATGGTAAAGCTGTTTTGGTAGATGAAGTAAACAAACTTTTGCAAGATAATCTTAATAAATACCTTACCGAAGAAAAACTGGATGTTTTAGGAAATCCACTTCCTAAACAGCAAGATAATTTTAATTGGGATGGAGAAGATTTTGATTTCGAATTTGAACTAGGGCTTGCCCCTGCTTTTGAAGTATCATTAAAATCTAAAAAACCTATTACACAGTACAAGATTATTGCTGATAAGAAAATGGTAGATGAACAAGTAGAACGTATTCAAAAACAATATGGAAAACTTGTAAATAAGAGCATTGTTGGTAAAAATGATGAATTGCAAGGGATTTTTAAAAATGAAGAAGAACAAATAGAGAATAAAGCTGTACTCGAAATTACCAAACTTAAAAGTAAAAGGGCCATAGAAAGTTTGTTAGGTAAAAAGGTTGGAGATAGTGTGTCTTTAAAAACAAAAGGGTTATTAACGGAGGATTATTTGTTATCCAGCGCTCTTGGAATTTCTAAAGAAAAAGCCGAAAAACTGGATATTGAAGTGAATTTTATTATTGAAGAAATTAATGAAAGAGAGCCGGCTAACTTAGATCAGGAATTGTTTGATAAGCTATTTGGCAAAGATGTTGTTACTTCGGAGAAAGGATTAAAAGAAAAAATTAAGGAAGATTCTGAAAAGCAGTTTGAGCAGCAAGCAGAGCAAAAATTATTGAACGATATTACCGAAAATTTAATTGAAAATACCAAATTTGATCTTCCGACAAGTTTTCTTACTAAATGGATTCAAATGACAGGTGAAAAACCATTGACTGAAGAGGAAGCTTCAGAAGAGTACGAAAAGTCAGTTAAAGGTCTTCGCTATCAATTGATTGAAGGTAAGATTATACAGGAAAATAACTTACAAATACAGTTTGACGAGCTTAAGGATTTTGCTAAAGGTTTTATTAGAACCCAAATGGCTCAATTTGGACAATTAAATCCGCAGGAGGCAGAATTAGACAGTATTGCAGCTAGAATACTCTCCAATAAAGAGGAGGTAAAACGTTTGTCAGAACAATTGATGAGCAAAAAGCTCTTGGATTTATACAAGGAAAAAGCCAATTTAAAAATTAAAGAAGTTACCTATGAAGACTTCGTTAAAGAAGTTTACGGGTAGTTTTCCAAGAATAAAATAATTATCTTTACATGCCGGAAAGTTTATTTTCGGCATCTTTTTTTACTAAAAAATTGACTATTATATGGATTACGGTAAAGAATTCAAAAATTACGCTATAAAACATCGGGGTATAAGCAGCATGTATTATGATGATATTGTGAGTACCATGAACCCCTTAGGAATGACGCCCAATATTATTGAGGAAAGACAATTAAATGCCATTGCTATGGATGTTTTTTCCAGATTGATGATGGACAGAATTATTTTCTTGGGCACCGGTATAAATGATCAAGTGGCTAATATTGTTCAGGCGCAGCTCTTATTTCTGGAAAGTACAGATGCAAATAAAGACATTCAAATCTACATTAATTCTCCGGGAGGAAGTGTTTACGCAGGATTAGGCATTTACGACACTATGCAGTTCATAAAACCGGATGTGGCAACCATTTGTACCGGGATTGCTGCTTCTATGGCAGCTGTTCTTTTGTGTGCAGGACAAGCAGGAAAACGAAGTGGTTTAACACATTCCAGGGTAATGATTCATCAACCCCTAGGCGGTGCGCAAGGACAAGCCAGTGATATTGAAATTACGGCGCGAGAGATCCTAAAGTTAAAGGATGAGTTATACCAAATCATTGCAAAACATGCGGGTCAGACTTTTGAAAAAGTTTCGGAAGATAGTGATCGGGATTATTGGATGAAAGCCAATGAGGCCAAGAAATACGGAATGATTGATGAAATTTTGGTGAGGGATAAATAGTATGAAGTTAAAATACAACGCTATAAGAAACTGCCTAAATAGGTTCAAAATAAACCAAAGAACGGATTCTTACGTTAGTATATATGAAATACCTTTGGAGGATTAATTAAACGAAGTAACGTATTTCTTTGGGTGATAGCTCCAGATAGCGATCGGGATGATCCATGAAAACCATAGCTTTGAATAGATGAAAGTGATATAAGAAATGGCAAAAGAAAATTTAGAATGCTCCTTTTGTGGTAGAAAAAAACCGGAAACCAATTTGCTAATTGCCGGTTTGGATGCACATATTTGTGACCGTTGTATAGAGCAGGCTCATGGCATAGTTTCTGAAGAGTCTAAACAAGCCAAAAACAATGATTTAAGTTCTGAATTGGTATTAAAAAAGCCAATGGAAATTAAAGAATTTTTAGACGCCTATGTAATAGGACAAGACAGAACTAAAAAAGTAATGGCTGTTGCGGTCTATAACCACTACAAAAGATTGTTACAGACAAGAGCTAAGGGGGATGATGTTGAAATTCAAAAAAGCAACATTATCATGGTAGGCCAAACCGGAACAGGAAAAACATTAATGGCTAAAACTATTGCACGTATGCTAAACGTTCCCTTGGCAATTGTGGATGCTACTGTCTTAACCGAGGCCGGGTATGTAGGTGAGGACGTAGAAAGTATTTTAACACGGTTATTACAGGCTGCGGATTACAATTTGGAAAAAGCCGAACGTGGTATTGTTTTTATAGATGAGATTGATAAAATTGCCCGTAAAAGTGATAATCCGTCCATAACCAGAGATGTATCCGGTGAAGGTGTTCAACAGGGTCTTTTAAAATTACTGGAAGGTACTGTGGTTAATGTTCCTCCCAAAGGTGGTAGAAAACACCCAGACCAGAAATTTATAGAAGTAAATACGGAAAACATCCTTTTTATTGCCGGAGGTGCCTTTGATGGTATAGAACGTATAATTACAAAACGGCTTAATATGCAGGCGGTTGGTTACAGTGCATCAAAGGCTGATGATAATTTAGATAATTCTAACATTCTTCAATATATTATTCCAAAAGATTTAAAAGAGTTTGGGCTAATTCCTGAGATTATTGGAAGATTGCCAGTGCTTACTCATATGAACCCATTAGATGCTATTACCTTACGTGCTATTCTTACTGAACCGAAAAACGCCATTATAAAACAGTATGAAAAATTGTTTGAGATGGATGGAATACAATTTAAAATCACAGAGCAGGCTCTGGATTATATCGTTCAAAAGGCAATAGATTATAAGCTTGGGGCAAGAGGCCTTCGCTCGCTGTGTGAGGCTATTTTCACTGATGCTATGTTTGAATTTCCCAGCAGCGGAGAAACAGAGTTTAAAGTAAGTAAACCTTACGCAGAAGAAAAATTATCTTACGTTACTATTAAAAAATTAAAGGCAGTATCTTAATCCTGATACTGCCTTTGTATAACCTTGCCCAGTAACTCTTGGCAAATTTTCTTAATAATTTTTTCGTCGGTATACAATTCATGTCCAAAACTGGAAACAACCTCCATTTTTAAGCCCATTTTTTCGGTCCATTCATTTGATGGTCTATTTTCATCATATTGCCCAAATATCATTTTAACAGGACATGACAAATATTTCTTTTCAGAAATTATACCGCTTGAGGATATTGCATATAAAGATTTCGCCGGTAAACCTTGAAGGGCTGCTTTGTAAGCTATTGTTCCACCTATTCCAAAGGCTAGATAGTGACTAGATATTGTTTCCCTTCTCAACAGGTGTTTAGCAGCAATTTCTACGCCTCCGTTTTCAAATTCATTATGAATGAACTCCGCTGTATTAATGGTCACATCTACGTTCGCCAGTTGCTGACAATCATAAAAAACAATGTCAAAATATTGCTGTAAATAACCAAGATAAGAAGTAATCCAAAGGCCTCTTTTTGAGCCCCACATGTCCGATAAAATAACTAAACGTTCTGCCATAATTTAAGTCTTTAAATTTAGTAGGTTAAATTTTGACTGCAATTTGAGCATTTAACGTCTTACTTCTATATTTATTTGTTTAAACGGGCTTTTTAATCGGTAGGAGTTACTTTATTCTGGCAATTTATCTTTAAACGGGCGTTCATTTTAGAAAACTCCATTATAACCTAAGGCGTTTCAGAAAAAAGAATTTACTTCTATTTAAGTTAAATATTGATAAGATAATCTACAACTATGTAAATAGATTACTCATTAAATTTTCTTATTTAATCCCACCTTCGCTAAAATCTGATCCCGTAAATAAATTATTATTTACATAATTAACTATTGCCCATAGCACACTTCCTGCAGCTATTGTAGGAATAACTATTGTTTTAACTATTGAAAATTTCCTTTGTCAAATTTCCGCAACACGGTCTGTAGGTATCTCAAACTTCTTACCAGAAGCACTTAGCCCTTTTATAGTATCACCCATTTCTAAAATTCTAAGGTTCTCTTTACTATTTTCAATAAAACGAATTTGGTACTTATTTTCCAAAATCACTGGTTCTCCCTTCAATGGCCTGTAACTGTAACAGCTGGCAAAAAGGAGACATAATACAAGTATTCTATTCATTTTCTTCATAACTCCAGAAATGTTAAATTATAGGAGTACTAATTACAAAACGCACTAGTCTTATTGAAAAAGCTACACTTGGTTTAGGGTCAACAATTCATCAATATAGTCCCTTGTATTAGACAATCTTGGAATCTTATGTTGGCCTCCCAATTTATTTTTAGATTTTAGCCAATCATAAAATAGGTTTTCTCTGGCAATGTGTATTTTAGGAATTCTTAAAGTTATATTGTTATGCCGTTTTGCTTCATAATCCGAATTTAGTGCCTTAATTTCATTATCCAGAATACCAATAAAATTATCCAGTTTTTCAGGAGGTTTGCCAAATTCTATAATCCATTCATGGGCTCCTTTTTCCTTGTCTACCATAAAAATGGGAGCAACGGTGTAATCCTTTATGAGGGCACCTGTTTTGGAGCAAGTATTTTTTAAAGCTACATCTGTGTTTTCGATGATCAGTTCTTCCCCAAAAACATTAATGTGATGCTTGGTGCGTCCCGTGACTTTAATCCTATAGGGACTTGTGGAAGTAAACCGTACGGTGTCCCCTATTTTATAACGCCACAGCCCGGCATTGGTGGTAATTATAATAGCATAATTTTTACCCATCTCAACTTCCCAAAGCGGAATAGTTTTTTGGTCCTCGGTACCATAACAATCCATGGGAATAAATTCATAAAAAATGCCATAGTCTAACATCAATAATAAATCATCAGCATTATTCCTATCCTGAATAGCAAAAAATCCCTCAGAGGCATTATAAATTTCGTAGTATTTAAAGCTCTTTCTTGGTAATAGCCTTTGATATTGCTCTTTATAGGGGTTAAAACTTACGCCACCATGAAAATAAACTTCCAGATTCTCCCAAACCTGAAAGAGGTGATCCTTTCCTGTCTCTTCCAAAACACTATTTAGCAATACTAACATCCATGATGGAACACCGGCTAAGCTGGTAACATTTTCTTGAGCACTCTCTTTAATGGTTGCCATTAATTTACTTTCCCACTCACTCATTAAAGAAACCTTGTTGCTTGGGGTACTACTAAACTCTGCCCAAAAAGGCATATTGTCTATTAAGATGGCTGAGAGATCCCCAAATAACGACCCATTATCCTCATACAATTCCTTACTACCTCCCAATCTTAAACTTTTACCTGTAAATAACTGTGAGTTTTCATTATTGTTTAAATAAAGACATAAAAGGTCTTTTGCTGATTTGTAATGGCAATCTTCCAAAGCCTCTGCACTAACAGGAATAAATTTACTTTTAGCATTGGTAGTGCCACTACTCTTAGCAAACAACTTAATGTTAGTAGGCCAAAACAGGTTCTGCTCTCCTCTTCTGGTGCGTTCAATAATTGGCTCAATTTCTTCATAACAACAAATGGGAACTCTACTAACAAAAGTTTGATAATTGTTAATAGAAGAAAAATCATAGCGCTTACCTATTTCTGTGTCTTCGGCAATCGTAAGGAGCTGATGCAAGACCTCTTCCTGAACTTCTTCCGGGTACTTTAAAAAAAGTTCTATCTGGTGATAGCGCTTTTTCAACAGCCATGAAGCGATAGAATTTACAATGGTCGTTGGCATTTTTCGATATCTTTGTTCTTAATGAAAGAGCAGCTTCAAGTTGTTAAATCAACTAAAAATAGGTCATAAAGTTATCATTTTCAAACTAATTTCAAACCAAAAATAATTATTATGCAGTACCTGGGTGTATTACAAAAAATGCAAAGCGAAATAGGAAACCCTATTCAGTATTATTTGGTCTTTGAAAATGACTTTTTAAACATGAATCAAGTGTTAAACAAATCACTTGAAATGACTTTCCTCAAATACCAATGTCTAAATTGTGGACAGGATAAACAAATTTACCGACAAGGATTTTGCAAAAATTGTTTTTACGAAATACCTTCAGCTGGGGATTGGATCATGCGTCCTGAATTGAGTACTGCCCACCTGGATATTGAAGACAGGGATTTAATCTATGAAAAAAAAATTCAGTTACAGCCTCATATTGTTTATTTGGCCAATTCCAGTACATTAAAAGTCGGGGTTACCAGAAAATCTCAGGTGCCTACCAGATGGATAGATCAAGGTGCACACGAAGCCATTGAGATAGCGGAAGTTCCCAATCGCTATTTAGCCGGACTAATTGAGGTTTCCCTAAAAAATCATATTGGTGACAAAACAAATTGGAGAAAAATGCTAACAAATGAAGTAGTTGACGAAGATTTGGTAGCATGGCGCAATCAATTAAAACAATATATTCCAATAGAGGTACAAACCTACACAATTGAAAATAATCAGGAAACTCATCTGAAATTCCCTGTGCTTCAGTATCCAACAAAAGTCAAAAGTCTTAATTTGGAAAAAACTACAAATTATAAAGGCATCTTAAAAGGCATAAAAGGGCAGTACCTTATTTTTGATGACGAAACCGTTTTTAATATCCGTGGAAGCGAAGGATACTATGTTTCTCTACAAATTAGTTAACTGAATCCTTTTTTACCGGGGCGGTCTCCTTTTTCTTTTTACCTCCCAATAAACCTCCTAAAACTTCTCGTGCTGTTTCCTTTACTGCATCCGTTTTGGGTGCGTCAGTTTCTTTTTTAATTGTTGCTGAGTCTTTAGGCTTGGTAGTTCCTCCTAACAGACCTCCTAAGACTTCCTTAGCAGTTTCCTGTGCAGAACCACTCTGGGTGGTTGTTGTAGAGTCCTTTTCGGAAGATTTTCCCGTTAAAATATTTCCTATCAACTCATTGGCTTTGTCTTTGCCTTGTCCTATCAACTTTTGTTTCTCAATCTCAATAAGCTGGGCAGTTAAGTTTTTAATCCCGGAAGTTAAATCTGTAGTAACCGTAGGACTGGAATACAGGCCTCCAATGTTAGCAGTTACCGGAATGGTCAAATCCGTTAAAGCCCTGTCATCTATCCGTGCTATTAATTTATTTATCTCTGCGCCCAAATATTTGGAGGGAACATTCAGCGTTGCAGCATAACTTAATTTTTTGTCAAAAGTGTGATTTCCGGCAATGTTAATAGCGATATCCTGATAGTTAATAGTAAAAGGCTGGACGCTAACTACCCCATCCTTAAAAGTCAGGGCTGTTTTAAGATTTTGTAAATTTAACTTGTCCAAGCTAATAAAACTTAGTTTACTATTGAGTTCAGAAATTATTTTGGTTTCATTGGGATTTAGTTGTGTTGAAAGTAATTCAGCTAGAACGTTTCCACTAAGCGTGCTCAAATTAGGCGTAAAATCATCATTTAAGTTTCCGGACAATTGAATATCGGAATTTAATTTGCCCTGAATAGCACCGGCAATTGGTGCTAAGGCATTAAAGAGCTCTAAAGCCTTAAACGTTTCTCCTATCTGAAATCCGGCCATACCCAAATTCATGGAAAAGCTTGGCGTGTCTTTTTTGGTAGAAACTTCGCCGTTAAAGGCCAATTTGCCATCAAAAATAGAAGAAGTCATATTGGATAATATCGCTTTTTGATCTCTAATCAAGAGATTTCCGGAAACATTTTTTAATGTAAGATTATCATATATTACCGTATTGGCTGTAGCGCTTATAGTACAATCCAAAAAGGCCGGAATTTTGATCTTTTCTTCAACAGTTGCAGTTGAGCTGTCTGTTGTCTCTGCAACCATAAAATCATTTAGCGAAAACGTATCCGATTTCAAGTTGAAATTGCCTTCCACCTTTTCATCATTAAACATAAAACCCAATAAATTTTGCAAAGTTCCCGTTGCACTGAAATCAGTTTTTCCGGTAACCCCACTAAGCTCATTTAAAGTAACCGTTTTAGGATTAAAAGTCAGTGCCATGGTATTTAACTTCACCGCATTTGGTACAGCATCGGATTTATATTCAAATCCTCTAAGATCCATTTTACCGCTTGTCTTCGTGTTTTCATATTGTTTCTTCTCTATTGAAAGCATATCAAATGCCGTGGCTATATCTGCGGTTAGAATTCCTTTCAAGTTTAGATCTGCAGGAACCGGATATGCAGCAGCCAAATTGGCCAAATTCATTCTTCCTTGTATATCGGCAATTACTTTAGTATTACCCATTAACTCGGTTATTGTAGAGGTGAGACCAAATTTGTCCTGATCAATCATAAAAGTTAACTTTCTTATAGCCACCTCGGTATCTTCAACTATTCCGGTAGTATTAGAAATTTCGGTGTCAATGTTTACATTGCTGACGGATTTTGGAAGATCAGGATATTTGAAAGAGGCATTATCTGAATTTATTTTTATATCGAATTTAGGAATGTGTGTTTCATCCACTATACCCTTAAACTCTCCCGCAACTACAAAATTACCAGTAGTCTTTACATTTTCGATATTCTTAGAATATACTTCAGGAATAATAGCTAAAAAGTTTTTAAAATCTGAGGAGGGGGTTTTAAAGGTAATATCCATCTCCTGGTTATCATCATTTACTTTGATAAAGCCGTCAAAAACTAAGGGAAGCTGATTAATAACTACTTCGTTTTTTAGAAATGAATACTTACTCTCCTGGAAGTCAATACCAATTATGGCATCTAACTTAATTTTATTTTTGTTAAGGTAATTGGTGCTATCCATTGTAAAAGAAACAAAAGCATTGGTTTTGGTATCCAATTCAGACTTTTCTAAAGATAGGTCTCCAGTACCAAAATGATTCATTTCTATGATTTCTAAATGTATACCTGAAGAGAAATCGTCATAATTAATTCTGGTATTTGTAATTTCATAATTCTTCATTAAAAGCGTAAAATTCTCGCTCTCCTCCGTATCATCCGTTTCCTTTGCAATGTCATAGTTTGCGTTTT
>CAYTDS010000016.1:0-18094 GCA_964436555.1 uncultured Flavobacteriaceae bacterium
ACACCCTCGATAACTACGAGGATTTGGATTTTGAAGAAAACTGGAATTAATCCAAACTGCTTAAGACACGTATCCCTTTTAACTTTTCAACTTTTTAACTCTTTAACTAATACCTCATTCCCCATAAATGATTAACCTCTATAGTACTCAAATTGAAACAATTTCTCTTCACCGCGTTGGCAACAAGAATAAAAATGAAAGTATTTTTTTGTCTGCTGAACCTTTTTCTCTAAATGATGAAACTACCGGTTTACTAAAAGAGTATTTCTTTAAACCTTTTCGTGAAAAAGAAGAAAATTATTTTAAACTCTCCAATGATGTGGACCTTGAATTTAATGAAATTTACAAACTTACATCGGAGATTTTTTCGGATCCTAAAACTACCCACAACAATTCTAAAAAGATAGCTCAACATTTGTTTGAACAATCAAACCATCCCCATATAAAAAGCGGTGAGGTATATGTTGCTTACTTAACAGGAATTCTTTTGGATAATGTAAAGGTGGATGCTGTTGGAATATTCAAAAGCGAACTGAAGCAGGATTTTTTGCAATTTTTAGAAACAGAAAATAATTTAGATTTATTGGTATTACAGGGAATAAACATCAACAAATTAGATAAGGGCTGCCTTATCCTGAACACCAATAAAGAAGACGGTTACAAGCTACTTTCAGTAGACAGTAATCGGTATGACGCCAAATACTGGCTAGAAAATTTTCTAGAAGTCGATGTCTTTGCCGATGAAAATTTTTATACCAAAAACTACCTGAAATTCTGTCAGAATTTTGCCAAAGATGTGGTTTTACCTGCAGAGGATAAACAGCAGGAAGTATTGTTTATGAACAGAGCTGTAAACCATTTTGCCAAAAACGATTCTTTTGAGGAAACCAATTTCCTAAATGAAGTTATGACGAATCCGGAGTTTATCCCTGAGTTTAAAAATTACAAGGTAGACAAAGGTGCAAAATACAGTATTGAAGATGTTTCTAACTTTGATATTGCAAACAATGCCGTATCTGATGCCCGACGTAAAATTAAAAACGTTATTAATTTAGATACCAATATCCAGATTCGCCTGGATTTTATAAACCCGGATTCTGCAGAAAAATTTGTGGAAAAAGGATGGGATGAAGAGCGACAGATGTATTATTATCTGGTGTATTTTAATAAGGAACAAAAGAGTTAAATTATCTACTTTTTAATTTAAAAATAGATAGGGATTTCAGTTTGCTGGTTGTTCATTGGCATTGTTAGTAACACATATAAAACTGTCAATTGACGACTAAATCTTAATCCTGTTTTCTATAATTTGTTTCATACTAACATTTTCATAGTTGTGTCTTACAAAATCCAATGCAAGGGATAATACCTGCCCCATAGTAGTGCATTTTAAAAATTTCTTATCTAGGGTAAGTGCATAAATTTGTTCCCGCAGCATTTTGACATTTTCCGGCAAAGAAATTTTATCTGCTTTAACAATTGCAACTAATTTCTTTATCCGGTTCCCTGAACTTAAAATTCGCTTTGCTACAATGGAACGTTCCTCAATTTTGTACTGATCTACAGAATGGTTTTGCAACTTACCTCTGACCAGTTCTACCATTAAAAAATTCTCCTTAAAAAACTGGGGCCTATACACTTTCAACTTTCCTTCAAAGCATTGCTGATCAAAATCAATAGCCCTTATTTTATATACCACATGGTCAAAATCGTGTGTGGGCACAATAACATAATTGTAGGAACGCATGTCGCCCAAAAGGCGTATCATACATCGCTCATTAAATTTCACGAACTCTTTTGCCAATTGTGATTTTTCGGACTCTGAACATTTGGGTAACATGTCTTTTATAAAAACATCACCTGGAATTCCTGCAATATGTTCCTCAATTAAGGTGTTTTTATAAACCAAAAAATTGAGATTGTAAGGAGAGAGCATATGCTCCAATTCCAGACCATAAACTCTGGAAGCATCTGCCTTCTTAATATAGAAATAGGTAAAATTATCGTTCAGGATATTTCTAATCTTAATACGAAAAGGTTTGGAATTACCAAAGGTGCAATAATCCACCCCATCCACATTCAGGTACTGAATAATATGGTCTCCTCCATCTGAATGAAGTAGCGAATAAACCTTCTTTAAACTAAGATCTATTTCTTGTCTATCATACTCCGAATAATATACCCTAATCCATAGTGTATCTTCATCATTGGCATCATATACAACCACAGAACCGGAAAACCGTAAAAGATCCTCATAAAATATGGGTATTTCAATTTTGCGATTGTAGTGATCCAAATAGGCATCCAAATCCTCATTTATGGGGTAAGCCGGTTTCTTTTTTGACATCAATCGTTCTTCCGACATAGCTTGGTTTTTTTAAATTCCATTTCTTTGTAACAAATTAGGTATTTCTTCGTCAAGTTACTATAAACAAATTAAAATCATTCGTTATTTTGCCAACCATCCTTACTGTTACTAACCTTACCAAAAAATTTGGTTATCTCACAGCTGTTAAAGATTTATCCTTTACTATCGAAAAAGGAAATGTTTACGGCATCCTTGGACCCAATGGAAGCGGAAAGTCGACCACTTTAGGTATTGTACTAAATGTTGTAAACAAGACCCAAGGTGACTTTTCATGGTTTGATGGTAACGTATCCACGCACAATGCCTTAAAAAAAGTTGGAGCTATAATAGAACGTCCCAATTTTTACCCTTACATGTCAGCACTACAAAACCTCAAACTGGTGTGCAAAATAAAGGAAGTAAGCGAAGATAAAATTGAAGAAAAGTTAGAACTTGTTGGACTTTTGGAACGAAAAAACAGCAAATTCCAAACCTATTCCCTTGGAATGAAACAGCGTTTGGCTATTGCTTCTGCGCTGCTCAACGATCCTGAAATACTTATTTTGGACGAACCAACCAATGGCTTGGATCCTCAAGGAATTCATCAGATTCGGGAAATTATTAAAACAATTGCTGCCAAAGGCACCACCATCTTATTGGCGTCTCATTTATTGGATGAGGTCGAAAAAGTCTGCAGTCATGTAGTTATCTTAAGAAAGGGAGAAAAGTTATATTCTGGTACTGTTGATGGTATGCTGGCTAGTTTTGGTTTTTTTGAACTTAAAACAGAGCAAGCAGACAGTCTGCTCGCTTACTTGAAAACAAACCCAATTTTCGGCAACATAAAAATTGAAAATAGTCTTATCACTGCCTTTTTAAAGGAAGAAATGAAGGCAGAAGTCCTCAATAAAATTCTATATGAAAAGGGAATTTACCTGTCCCACTTGGTTAAACGCAAAGAGAGCCTGGAAGAACAATTTTTAGCCTTAACCAAAAACCTATCCAACTAATGCAGGCAATTATACGGTTACTTCAAATAGAATTTATAAAACTGTGGAACAACAGGTCTAGTAGGATTTTAATTTTGTCCTATTTTATATTGCTAACCTCAATAGCTCTTATAGCAGCAATAAAGTTTAATATTGGACCGATACAGTTTCATTTGGCAGACCAAGGTATCTTTAACTTCCCCTATATCTGGCACTTCAACACCTATATTACGGCTTTGTTTAAATTTTTTCTTGCCATAGTAATTGTTTCGATGATGTCTAACGAGTACAGCAATAAAACCATAAAACAAAACTTAATTGATGGCTTAAGTAAGAAGGAGTTTATTTTATCTAAATTTCTCACTGTTGTTTCATTATCGCTTGTTTCAACTGTTTTTGTATTTCTGGTTTCCTTGATTTTAGGGTTGATTTATTCCGATTACAACGAATTTTCAATCATATTTTCAAATCTGGAGTTTCTGATTGCTTTCTTTGTAAAACTTACCGGATTCTTTTCCTTTTGTCTTTTTTTGGGAATTTTAGTAAAGCGATCTGCGTTTGCTCTTGGATTTCTATTTCTTTGGTTTTTAGTTGAAAATTTGTTCTTCAAATTGACACTTTGGCGTCTGGGAGGCAAGGAACTTTCTGAAAGTTTAGTGGCATTTCTACCTTTAGAATCCATGACAAATTTGATTAAAGAACCTTTTTCAAGACTTGGCGCTGTGCAGTCTGTTGCCAATCAAATTGGTGAAAAAATTACATTGAACTATCAGGTTCATTGGTATGAAATATTAGTAGTGCTGTGTTGGACAGCCATTTTTGTCTATTTGTCGTATGCGCTATTAAAAAAGCGGGATTTATAGTATCTTGTAGCGTTTGATTTTTGTCAAATGCTAAAAAAACTGCTATATCTTCCATTTTTATTTTTGGGATACTTACCCGTTGCCCAAGTGTGTCCAGCAATCACTAGCCCGGCAAATGGAGCGACCAATGTCCCTGTAACTTCATCCATAACTTGGACGCCTGTAACCGGAGTGCCCGGATATCGCATATCCATTGGTACAACTCCCGGTGGAACCGAAATTATAGCCAATCAACCGGTGGGAAGTGCAACTTCCTATACCCCACCATTGGGGCTTCCTGAGAATACGCAACTTTATGTAACCTTAACATTGTTTTTTTTTAATCAGGAAGATATTGTTTGTGCCAGCCAAACGTTCCGAACGGAAGACGTTGTAACACCTCCCCCCTGCGCCGTATTAGCAAGTCCGGCACCAAATGCAACCAATGTAAATGGAGGAACAAATATACGCTGGAATTATGCCCCAACAGCAACGGGATATCGCCTAAGAATTGGTACAAATCCAGGAGTAGGAGATTTTTTGCCGGAAACCGACTTAGGTAATGTACTGGTTTACAATCCACCAATTGACTTACCTCCTACTACCTCCATTTTTGTGCTGATAATCCCCTATAATGAAAATGGAGATGCGGTTAACTGCCAGGAAATTAGTTTCACCACAGGAGCATTGGCCACGCTACCGGGTTGTGCCACCATGGTAAGTCCGGTCGATGGGGCTCTTAATGTTCCCTTAACCCCATTTTTAGAATGGACTGAGGTTCCCGGAGCGTTAAGTTATCGAGTATCTATCGGTTCCTCGCCTTTTGAACAAGATGTTTTAAACAACGCTATTTTTTTTACAAATTCCACCTTCGTTTTAGATTTTGAGCCTAATAGAACTTTTTATATAACTATTATTCCTCAAAATGGTGCCGGAGAAGCGCTGGGATGCGGCCAAGAGTCTTTTTCAACCCTCTTCGGATGTGGTCCTTTTTTTAATCCGGACGGAGAATTGATTGACTTAAGCCCCGTAATAGATTTCCCTGACCAAATTTCCTTTTGTCAAAATGAAACGCCCTACACCATTACTACCACAGATAATGCTGATGGTTTTAGGTGGTATCGTATTAATAGTAATGGTTCTGAAACCTTACTTTCAGAAACTCCCGAGTTGACCTTGACAGAAACCGGAAACTACCGCTATGAAGCCTATAATACTATTGCGCAAACAGGAGGCACTTTTGAGTGTTCTTCCTCACAAGAATTTACGGTTGTCTCATCTGAAATAGCCACCATTACAGCATTGGACCTAATTAATCAGGATAATGGATTACAAATTACGGTAAGAACCACCGGCATTGGAGCTTATGAATATGCACTGAACAATGTTGATGGTCCTTATCAAGATAGTCCCGTTTTTGATGGTGTACTCCCCGGAACACATACGGTGTACGTCCGGGATAAAAATGGCTGTGGTATAAGCCAAGATACTATCGTCCAGGATTTAACTCTGGAAGGTTTTCCCAAATTTTTCACACCTAATAATGATGGCATTAATGACTTTTGGCAGTTTATATCACCTTCCGAAGGCGATGCTATTATTATAGTTGATATAAAAATTTATAATCGCTATGGCTTGCTCATAGCACAGATAGATCCGGATTCTCCAGGTTGGGATGGCACCTTTAGAGGAAAACCCATGCCAGCCTCTGATTACTGGTTTGATGCAGTAGACCTAAATAATAGAGAAATTAAGGGTCATTTTTCTTTAATGAGATGACCAAAAACTATTTTGAAGTGTTTAAATTAATTACAAACAAGGGAACATTTTTAATTCTGCTCTTTTACGGACTATGGAGCTATAGCCAAAGCTGTGCTACACTTTCGTACCCATCTGATAATGCCCTAGATATTCCACTTGATGCCACATTGACCTGGCCTTTTATCCCAGGTACCAACGGTTACCTATTTTCTCTTGGAACAACTCCGGGAGGACAAGATATTCTCAACAGCAGGTCTGCCGGATTTATTACTTCTTTTACTCCGGAGTTTGGTTTACCACCTAATACCGTAATATATGCTACCTTAAGTATTTTTATGCCGGATAATACCCTTTTGGTGTGCCCTGGAATCGTCTTCAGAACTGAAACGATTACCACACCTCCGGTATGCACCCGTTTAGAATCACCCTTCAATGGGGATATCAATGTAGCAACTGATACCCGCTTTCAATGGAACTATGCCTATGGCGCCACGGGCTATCGCATTTCCATCGGGACCACACCGGGAGGAATTGAAATAGTTGAAGATTTTGATGTTGGAAACGTACTTGCCTATACCCCTATAAATCCCCTACCAATTGATACTGAAATTTTTGTGACGATTACACCCTATAATGAGAACGGTTCTGCACTCTCATGCCAACAAGAAAGCTTTACCACCGGTTTGGTAGACCTTAGCTGTGAGCCATACTTCAATTACGTCCTGGGCCGGGTGGAATACATTAGTCCTCAATCTAATTTTCCGGATACGATTACCATCTGTTCTAACGATGTGCCATCACTGATTGAAAGTGAAGACGATGCAGACGGCTACCGCTGGTATCGAATTAACGATGACAATTCCGAAACTTTGTTATCTACCACTTCAACAGTTTCCGTATCGGAAATAGGAAATTATCGCTACGAGGTATATAACTTGGTTGGCGTAACTGAGTGCGCAAGTTTTGTTCCTTTCACAGTTCAACTCTCTGAAATAGCAGAAGTTACTACTGTTGAAATTACGCGACCAACGGATACAAAAAGAATTGAACTCCAGGTTAATGGCTTCGGTGATTACGAGTTTGCAATTGATAATAGTACTGGCGTTTATCAAGACAGTCCCATTTTTAATGATGTTAACGGAAACTCCCACATCATTTATGTCCGTGATAAAAATGGTTGTGGTATTACGGAAGTTTTTATTGAGCGGGATATTTCGCTTGATGATTTTCCAAAATTCTTCACTCCTAATGGGGATGGTATCAATGATTTCTGGCAATTCGTACCTCCCTCAACAGCGAATGATGTTGCTTTGGAACTTATTCATATTTATGACCGTTACGGTCTTTTTATTGCACAGTTGAGTCCAACTTCACCGGGTTGGGATGGGAACTTTAACGGTAGACCTATGCCTCCTTCGGACTATTGGTTTAGAGCCGTAGATAACTTAAATAATGTTTTTAAAGGACATTTTACATTGAAACGTTAGGTAAAAATTGACTGTAAATGCTTCCCATTTCATAACTTTAGGGCATGAAATTTACTGTTGTATCAGATTTTAAACCTACAGGTGATCAACCACAGGCTATAGCACAACTAACCAAAGGAATTGAAACAGGTGAACGCTACCAAACCTTGCTTGGGGTAACGGGTTCCGGAAAGACCTTTACTGTAGCTAATGTCATAGAAAATGTACAGAGACCAACCTTAGTGTTGGCACACAACAAAACCTTAGCTGCACAATTGTACTCTGAATTTAAACAATTTTTTCCTGCCAGTGCTGTAGAATATTTTGTTTCGTATTACGATTATTATCAACCTGAAGCCTACTTGCCCGCTACAGGAACCTATATAGAAAAGGACCTCTCCATAAATGAGGACATCGAAAAATTACGCTTGAGCACTACCTCCTCCCTACTATCTGGACGCAGAGATGTTTTGGTTGTTGCCTCTGTGTCTTGTCTCTACGGCATTGGAAATCCAATAGAATTCCAAAAAAATGTAATTCCACTGAAAAAGAATCAGATTATTTCTCGGACCAAGTTGCTACATCAATTGGTACAAAGTCTCTACTCCAGAACCATGGCCGATTTTAAAAATGGGAATTTTAGGGTTAAGGGGGATGTTGTAGATGTCTTCCCAAGCTATGCGGACCATGCCTTTCGGATCCATTTTTTCGGCGATGAGATTGAAGAAATCGAAGCTTTTGATCCCTTTAAAAATAAGGTAATAGAGTTGTACGAAAATCTCAATATCTACCCTGCTAACATGTTTGTAACTTCTCCGGATGTGCTTCAAAATGCAATACATCAAATTCAAAAGGATTTGATGCTGCAGGTAGACTTTTTTAAAAGTATTGGAAAACACCTAGAGGCCAAACGGCTGGAGGAACGTACCAATTTTGATTTGGAAATGATTCGCGAGCTGGGATATTGCTCCGGAATAGAAAACTATTCCAGATATTTGGATGGTCGTGAAGCAGGAACCAGACCTTTTTGCTTGTTGGATTATTTTCCGGATGACTATTTAATGGTGATTGATGAGAGCCACGTAACAGTTCCTCAAGTACATGCCATGTACGGAGGCGACCGTTCTAGAAAAGAGAATTTGGTTGAATTTGGCTTTCGGTTGCCCGCTGCCATGGACAACAGGCCCTTAAAATTTGAAGAATTTGAAGCGCTTCAGAACCAGATAGTATTTGTAAGTGCTACTCCGGCGGATTATGAACTGCAATTAAGTCAAGGAATAATTGTGGAACAGGTTATCCGTCCGACAGGTTTATTAGATCCTATCATCGAAGTTCGCCCAAGTCTCAACCAAATAGACGATTTATTAGAGGAAATACAGCAACGGGTCGAAAAAGATGAACGGACTTTAGTAACTACCCTCACTAAAAGAATGGCTGAAGAATTAGCCAAATATCTTACCCGTATTAGTGTTCGTTGTCGGTATATACATAGTGATGTGGATACTTTAGAGCGCGTGCAGATTATGCAAGATCTTAGAAAAGGTGTTTTTGATGTCCTGATTGGAGTAAACCTTTTACGAGAAGGGTTAGACCTGCCGGAAGTCTCTCTGGTGGCCATTTTAGATGCGGATAAAGAAGGTTTTTTAAGAAGTAACAGATCTTTGACACAAACAGTAGGTAGGGCCGCCCGTAACTTAAATGGTAAAGCGATAATGTACGCAGATAAAGTAACGGACAGTATGCAAAAAACTATAGATGCTACCAATTACAGACGTGAAAAACAAATTGCATATAACCTAGAAAACAATATTACTCCAACAGCTTTAAATAAAAGTCTGGATAATTCGCTATCTAAAAATTCTGTATCTACCTATCACTTTATTAAAGAAGAACTTAGAGCTGCTGAACCTGATTTGGAATATTTAACAAAAGACCAAAAGGAAAAACTAGTCAGGGAAAAAAGAAAGGCTATGGAAAAAGCGGCAAAGGATTTGGACTTTTTACAGGCTGCCAAGTTAAGGGATGAAATTAAATCATTACAAAACCAAACTTAAACTTAAAAATGAAAAAAATATTCCGCACAAAATTCTTGTGCGGAATATTCACCAACCAACTAAACTAACTTTATTTACCTCAAAAACCAATTGTTATGCAATCTCAATTAATCTTTTTGGTTTTGGTAGGGCTTCTTCTTTTTTCGGTAAAACAAACTTTAAAACACCATCTTCATAAGTTGCATTTATTTGATCTGCATTAACTGTTTTTGGTAAGGTAAAAGATCTTTTGAACGAGCTGTAACCGAATTCCCTTCTTGTATAATTTTCATCCGATACGGTGTTTTCTGATTTTTGCTCAGTAGAAATGGTCATTACACCATTGTCTATTTCTACATTGAAATCTTCTTTTTTTCTTCCGGGAACCGCTAATTCCAACTCAAATTCTTTCTCGCTTTCCTTAACATTTACTGCAGGAACGGTGCTTTGGAAATTATCAATTCCCCCGAACCAATCAGGTCTTAATAATTCATTTACAAATGAAGGAAGAACAACATTGTTTCTTGTTATAATACTCATGGCTGTACATTTTTTAGTTAAACATTCTTTATGCCTTACCTAGAAACAAATCGTATACCATATGTATTTTTGCGCCCTTTTGTCATAAATTCCAAGTAATACTATGCCATAATGGCGCTTTTAAGGCATTTTTCTAATTATAATGCGCTTTGAAGATCCCAATTAAAATTTCCGGAGGTACAATTTTGTCCGGATATTGGTGCATTATAGTTAGTACTTGCTCTATGGCCGAAGGGGGTAATCCCAAGCCCAGACCCATGTTATGCAGTCGACTTATTTCCAAATCCGTTTGGATTTGATCTACATTCATTAGTAGAACTAATCTATGGAATTGAAGTATACGTTCCGTTGGCGTCTTGGGAACAATCTTTTCTACTTTTTTATCAAATAAGGAATCAAAAGTTATTTTATCTATCTGCAATTGTTTTGCCACCCCTAAAAGAAAATTATATTCTGTTTCTTTTACGGCCTTTTCAACCCTCGCAAAGGCTATCATTTCTGATAATATACTTAATTTTTCCTTGTAACTACTCAAAATGAGATAATTATAGCTTTTAAACAACCTCTATTAGAACTCCAAATTACGCTCTTTTAGTATAAATCACCGTAAATGGTTGTTAATTTGAAATGTCAGTGATTTTTATTTCTATCTTGCTCAAAAAAAATAAATGACTAATAATGATGTTTTTAAAAAACTACGAGTAGCTTTAATGCTTCGTGATGATGAAATCGTAGAAATCTTGAAATTGGTAGATTTTAAAATTTCCAAAAGTGAATTGGGTGCATTTTTTAGAAGTGAAGACCATCCGAACTATGTAGAATGCGGAGATCAGATTTTACGTAATTTTTTGAATGCGCTAGTCATATACTACAGAGGTACTAAAGAAAATCCAAAAAATCCAAAAGAAACCTTGCCTAAACCAAAGAACAAAGGACATCAAACCAAGCCCTATAATGTGGATTTTAAGGTAAAACAATTAAAAAAGTTGGACCCTAACATGGGCAACGCCAAATTCAAAAACAAAAAAAAATCCTGAATGAATTCAGGATTTTTTCTTTGGTACCACATTGATTAAATCGTAATTCGTACAGGAACAGTGTACATTCTGCCTTCTTTTAATTGAGCTACCTCTACTTTTTGGTAGTTAAGGCGTGCTTTAACAAATGCCTCCAAAGTGGTATCCTTTGTATCAACAGATACCACTACAATCTCGCTGTTTTTGTTTAAAGTAAACAATACGTTTGCTGTTAAATTGTTCTCGCTAATTGTGAATTCATTATCCTCTAAAAAGGATGCAATCTGCGAAGAAAGATTTTTTGAAGGATTGTCTTTTTTAGGTGTATTGGCAAAAATACTTCCTGTTGATAATAACAATGCGGCCATTAAAATTAAACTAACTTTTCTCATGATGTTTTTGTTTTTATGATTGATGAATTGATGAATTACTAAAAAGACGCCTTTAAAATAAAAATGTTACAATCAAAGTGAATTTTAACAAGTTATTTACAAATTTTCCTTCTTTTGATTAGGACAAATGTAAATTGAATAAAAAAGAAAAATCGAGTAGTCATTAATTTTTAACCTATAGATAATGAAGCTAACGTTAAATCAATATTTGCGAAAGAAAGAAAACTAAAATCCATTAATTTAGAATTAATAATAGATTGCCAAAAAGTATGGTTAGAACATAGGCTATAACTTTAAATCAGGAATAAGAAGCAAGATTTTAAGACTTTTATGAATAAAATGAAAAAAGGCAATGTTAATAAAACATTGCCTTACTGCTCGTAATTATAGGAGCTTATGTTATGATAAAACTGCTTTTACCTTGTCAGCCGCCTCCTGAAATTGAACAGCAGAATGAACAGCTAAACCTGAATTATCTATAATCTCCTTGGCAAGCTCAGCATTTGTTCCTTGTAGACGAACAATAATAGGCACTTTAATTGCATCTCCCATGTTCTTATATGCATCTACAACCCCTTGAGCAACCCGATCGCAACGTACAATACCACCAAAAATATTGATTAGTATTGCTTTAACATTGGGATCTTTTAAAATAATTCTGAAGGCTTCCTCCACCCTTTTTGCATCAGCTGTCCCACCAACATCCAAAAAGTTAGCTGGTTCGCCTCCTGCCATTTTTATTAAATCCATTGTGGCCATGGCCAAACCTGCTCCATTTACCATGCAGCCTACATTTCCATCCAAATCTACATAGTTTAAACCTACTGCTCTGGCTTCAACTTCTATTGGGCTTTCTTCCCGAAGGTCTCTCATCTCAGCATATTGCTTCCTTCGGTATAGAGCATTATCATCTATAGATACTTTGGCATCAACTGCCAAAATTTTGTCATCGGAAGTTTTAAGTACGGGATTTATTTCAAATAGACTGGAGTCGCTTTCTACATAAGCCGTATACAAAGCGGTTACAAACTTGAGCATTTCCTTAAATGCATTTCCTGATAATCCTAGGTTAAAAGCTATTCTGCGAGCTTGAAAAGGTAGGAGACCTACAGATGGATCAATCTCCTCAGTAAATATTAAATGTGGAGTGTGTTCAGCAACATGTTCTATGTCCATACCACCCTCGGTTGAATACATAATCATGTTTCTACCTGTTCCTCTGTTTAATAAAACAGACATATAAAACTCACTAGTCTCACTATTGCCTGGATAGTACACATCTTCCGCTATCAATACTTGGTGCACCCGTTTGCCTTCTGCAGAAGTTTGCGGGGTAATCAGATTCATCCCAATAATGGCGCCGGCAATTTCTTCTACCTCTTTTAAATTCTTGGCAAGTTTAACACCGCCTCCTTTACCTCTTCCTCCCGCATGCACCTGAGCCTTAATAACATGCCATCCTGTTCCGGTCTCCTGAGTTAACTGTTTGGCCGCATCTACTGCTTCCTTTGCATTATGAGCAACAATACCGCGTTGAATGCGTACCCCAAAACTTGCTAATATTTCCTTTCCTTGATATTCGTGAAGATTCATCTCTGGTTTCTTATGGTTCGATTGCAAAAATAGGAAACCAAGAGTAATTACCCTAATTTAAATATGAAGCGCTGGATTTATTGTTAGATGTTGTATTTATAACATTTTGTTGTATTTTAAATTAATGTGCTGCTTTTTTTGGTTCAAATCTAATTTCTATCTAGCTTTGTCCAAAATTATGTGAGATGCAACATGCCGATTTACTTAAAATTGCCAAAAACTACGGTGACCCCGTTTATGTATATGATGCCGAAAAGATTGTTTCCCAATTTAAAAGGTTAACCAATGCCTTCAAAGGAGTAAAAAATCTGAAGCTCAACTACGCTGCAAAAGCACTTTCCAATATAACAATTTTGCGTTTAATGAATAGTTTGGGCAGTGGATTGGATACTGTTTCCATTCAAGAAGTGCAATTGGGTCTGTTAGCCGGTTTTAAACCGGAGTCCATTATTTTTACACCAAATGGTGTTTCTCTAGAGGAAATTGAGGCAGCCGCGGCCCTCGGAGTCAGAATAAACATAGACAATTTGTCCATATTAGAGCAGTTTGGCGCCAAACACCCGGATGTCCCTGTTTGTATTCGAATAAACCCACATGTTATGGCCGGCGGTAACTCAAAAATTTCCGTAGGACATATTGACTCTAAATTTGGGATTAGCATACATCAAACTCCACACCTTCTGCGAATTATAGAGTTGACAAAGATGAATATTAACGGTATTCATATGCATACCGGAAGTGATATTCTGGATATTGATGTTTTCCTTTATGCGTCAGAGATTCTATTCGAAACCGCCAAAAATTTTAAAAACTTGGAATTTATCGATTTTGGTAGCGGTTTTAAAGTTCCTTATAAAGAAGGGGATATTGAAACTAATGTAGAAGAGCTTGGCAAAAAATTAACTGAAAGATTCAATGATTTTTGTGATGTTTATGGCAAAGAATTAACGCTTGCTTTTGAACCCGGTAAGTTTTTGGTCAGTGAAGCAGGTTACTTTCTTGCTAAGGTTAATGTGGTAAAACAAACTACCTCAACCGTGTTTGCCGGTATTGATACGGGATTCAACCATCTTATCAGGCCCATGTTTTACGGTGCCATTCACAAAATACTCAACATCTCCAATCCTGAAGGCAAAGAACGTTTTTACTCTGTTGTTGGCTATATTTGTGAAACCGACACCTTTGCCAGCAATCATAGAATTAGTGAAATTTCTGAAGGAGATATTCTATGTTTCAAAAATGCCGGGGCGTATTGCTTTACTATGGCCAGTAATTACAATTCCAGATTTAGACCCCCGGAAGTTTTATGGTATAAGAATAAAGCAATTCTTATTCGGGAGCGCGAAACTTTTGATGACCTTATAAGAAATCAGGTAGATGTCAAGGAATTATTTGCACCTGAAAAGGAAAAGTCAATCGCAAAATAAAAATCGGAAAATTTCGTTAGTTTTGTTATCTAATTGGGACTAAAACCCCTAAATGTTCAAGCATGTACCCAAAGCTAATACAACTGTCTAAACTTACTGTTTGTCTCTTCATTGGACTCATAACTGCTACTGCTACCAGTCAGGAGGTGAAATGGCTAACCTGGGATGAGGCTACAAAATTGGCTGAAACCGATAAAAATCCAAAGAAAATTTTTATAGACATTTACACGGATTGGTGTGGATGGTGTAAAAAAATGGACCAAGACACCTTTCAAAACCCTGAAGTGGCAGCCTACATGGAAAAGAATTTCTATATGGTTAAGATGGACGGTGAGGGCAAAGAACCCATAACTTTTAAAGGTAATACCTATAAATTTGTTGCCTCGGGCAGGTCGGGCTACCATGAGCTTGCTGCCGCGCTCATGCAGGGAAAACTAAGTTACCCAACTACCATATTTCTCGATGAGAAAATGAATATGTTATCGCCATTGCCCGGTTACCAAAAACCAGTTCCTTTTTTAAATATCGCCAGATACTTTGGTGATAACATCTATTTGGAAAAAGACTGGAAAACTTATGAGGCTAAGGGTAAATAAGAAGTCTCTATTCCACATAAAATTAGTTTCAAGAATCTTTAGAGACGTTAATCCACTGTTATGATGGCCCAAGATTCATTATTAGTATCCTTTAAAAGAACATAGAACTGAGTTCCTGAGGAGTTAAAAAACCCAAAATGACCCTCACTGGTATTTTGCCTACCGATGCCATCTTGAGTTTCTTCTATAAATCCAGGAAGTTGTATTTCAGATTGATAAGTCAAAAACTCAGCATTATATCTTCGGATACTATTGCTAGGTACTTTAGGGTATCCATCTCCTGTCTCCAAAATTGCGTATAACTTTCCAACCTGTGAATGAATATCCATAGTTGCAATCATTTGATTGCCCTCTAGAACACCATCATAACGCATGTCGGTACTTTGTTCTTCTGTTGAATCAAAAACATTTCTACTCTTTGCAAAAAGTCTATTACCAGCTTCATCAATCCATATATTGCCGTTAAATTCAAAATCACCATGATAAGGAGAATCATATAGAAAATTAGCAGGTCCGTTACTTATGTCATATTTATCAAAATCTGAAGGTGTTAAACCGTTATTGGCCACATAAATGTAATTACCTGAAGGATGCAGTTTTGCTTTTGAATTATAATAGCTAAATCCGGTACTCAAGGTTTCAGCCCCATCCTCTAATTTAACACATCTAAACTCTACACCTTGATAGTCCTTTTGAAAAACATAAACCCATTCATTCGGTGCGAGTATAATATCACTAGCATCACAGGTTACATCATACATTCTTACCAGCAGCATTGTTGTGAGGTCTATGTATGAAAAACGTCCGTTATGACCAACAGCTGCAAAATTACCTTCCCGATCAATGGATATGGCATTAGGTGGCATATTTAGGGCTAATGATGTGATTTCACCCGACTTTGGGTCATATTTCCTAATCTCATTGGGATTTGAGGTAACAAAAACCAACACATCGTTCACTCGATTGTATTCTGCATCCTCGACCTTACCTGAAATCAATAATTTTTCCTCAACGTAATGATTTATCCTTATGAGTTGTTCCACCACTTGCGTTTTGTCATCCTTGACATTTATTTTAAAGTCAAAAATTCCATTACCTAAGGTAGCTCTATCAATAGAAACGGTTACCAATATTGAGCTTTTACCATTAAGGCTTCCAGATGAAGGTTCAACATGTATAAGTGGATTGGTATTGACGATTTCCCAGTTGGTAATTTCCCAACCGTCATTTACTACAC
Organism: uncultured Flavobacteriaceae bacterium; assembly: GCA_964436555.1. Classification (GTDB taxonomy): domain Bacteria; phylum Bacteroidota; class Bacteroidia; order Flavobacteriales; family Flavobacteriaceae; genus Aurantibrevibacter. Next base: position 16,240 of record CAYTDS010000016.1, read on the forward strand.
TAAAACTTCTTTCCTGTTCATAGTAGCCAAATTCCAGCACACTTGGGGAAATTCCAAGGCCTGTGGGAAGTTTGTTGAACTCAACAAGTAAGGTGGCTTTGCCTCCGCCTGAGGTTGTTAATACTATGGTACCCTCATACGTTCCCGAAGGTAGGTTTTGAATCGCACTTATTTCAACAGGTAAGCCAGACTTGTTTACCATCATTGAAGACGACAACAGACCCAACCATTCAGGCTGTGATTCTATTTTCAACTCATACTGCCCCTCTCCATTAAGCGACAATACGAATTGACCCTTACCATCTTGGTCTAATGTGACTTTGGTTGTTGACAAGCGAAGATCTATTCCGTTCTCATTTTCATCTTGTGAACATCCTGCAAGGATAAATAAGACTAAAAAGGAAATAAAAGATGTAAAGGTAGATTGAATCAAAAAAAACCAAGTCCTTTTTAGATTAGTGTAAGAATATGCCATAACCATATGCAATTATCAATCTAAAGTAGGAAAAAAATTATAGCGACTATAAATAAAATCGATCAACTGTTTAAAGTCTCAATCAAAGTAGTATGATTAGGATCTACCGACTATAATTGGGTGATTCCTGGGTGATGGTAACATCATGAGGGTGACTTTCATTAATTCCGCTGGCGGTAATTTTCACAAATCTTCCGGTCTCCTGCAACGTGGCGATATCTTTAGCTCCGCAGTATCCCATACCGGCTCGGAGTCCGCCCACAAATTGGTGGATACTTTCAAACAAATCGCCCTTATAAGGAACACGACCTACTATCCCTTCCGGTACCAGTTTTTTAATATCATCTTCCACATCCTGAAAATATCGGTCCTTACTGCCCTGCTTCATAGCTTCTAATGAACCCATTCCCCGATACGATTTAAATTTCCTGCCTTCATAAATAATGGTATCCCCTGGTGATTCTTTAGTTCCGGCCAATAAGGAACCTAACATTACCGTATCTGCTCCCGCTGCAATAGCCTTTGGAATATCCCCGGTATAACGTATACCTCCATCAGCAATAACAGGCACTCCACTACCTTTAATTGCAGCTGCTACCTCTAATACAGCAGAAAACTGAGGAAATCCAACTCCAGCTACTACTCTTGTGGTGCAAATAGATCCCGGACCTATACCCACTTTAACAGCATCAGCACCTGCAGTAACTAAATACTGAGCTGCCTCTGCAGTAGCAATATTGCCAACAATAACCTCTAATTGGGGAAATTTATTTTTAATCTCTTTTAAAACGGCAACCACTCCTTTTGTATGGCCATGAGCCGTATCTATTACAACAGCATCAACACCCGCGTTTACCAAAGCGGTAGTTCTTTCCAAAACATCTGGGGTTACTCCCAAGGCGGCTGCAACTCTTAGGCGTCCATATTGATCTTTATTGGCAATTGGCTTTTGTGTTAGTTTAGTGATATCTCTAAACGTGATTAACCCCACTAATTTATAATCTTTATCTACTACAGGTAGTTTTTCAATTTTATTTTCCTGAAGAATATCTTCTGCCTCCTCTAATGAAGTGCCCTCTCCCACAGTTACTAAATTTTTAGAGGTCATGACTTCAGAAATGGGACGAGAATTATTCTTTTCAAATCGTAAATCCCTATTGGTAACTATGCCAATTAATTTTCCGGAGTTGTCCACAATTGGAATTCCACCAATACCATATTCCTTCATATTTGCTTTGGCATCACTCACCAAAGAGTGAAGCGGTAAAGTCACAGGATCCAAGATCATTCCGCTTTCTGCCCGTTTTACCTTTCTAACTTTTAAAGCCTGCTGCTCAATAGTCATATTCTTATGTAGAACTCCTATACCACCTTCCTGCG
>CAYTDS010000017.1:0-2358 GCA_964436555.1 uncultured Flavobacteriaceae bacterium
GCGCTTAGATATTTTATTCCCAGCAAGTGTTTTACACTTAATTCGGCCATGCTTTATTTATTTACCAAATATACAACATCCTTTCCGTCGTTTTCCAACCACATAACCTTTACTTTTTCTTCATTAATTGCATCAACCTGTCTACCTCTGTAATTGGGTTGTATTGGCAGATGTCTGCTAAAACGCCGGTCAATAAGGGTTAAAAGTTCTATCTCCATTGGTCTTCCAAAAGACTGTATGGCTGTCAAGGCAGCCCTTATGCTTCGCCCTGTGTACAGTACATCGTCAATAAATACTACCTTTTTATCTTCAACCAAAAAATCGATTTGCGTTTTATTGGCTTCAAGGGTCTTTTCTCCCCGTCTAAAGTCGTCTCTATAAAAAGTAATATCTAAAAAGCCAAGGTGTATATGTTTAACCCCATAATCTTCTTTAAGAATCTTCGTAAGACGTTTTGCCAAATAAGTACCTCTTGGCTGAATTCCTATAAGAACTGTGTTTTTAAAATCAAGATGATTTTCTAAAAGTTGGCATGCCAAGCGGTGCAGAATAATGTGTATTTCTTTTGATGAAAGCAGTACTTTTTTACCCATAATTTGGTGACCTACTCTTTTGAACTACAAAAATAGGGAATTATAGCAAATAAAATTCGTTGTTCGAAAATATATGGATTGGAATAAAAATCCTTAAATGAATACCTAAAACTATGAACTGATAAATAGAACAAAAAAATAAACCCGAACCAATTGGGTTCGGGTTTATTATAAGTATAAGAATTTGTTTTGAAAGAAACTATTTCTTTTTGGCTTTGGCCTCCATTTTATCTTTCAACGCTTGTAACTGCTCATTGGCATCTCCTAAAGTTGGTTTAGATTCCTCTGCAGAAGCAGCCGCTTTCTTTGATGCAGCTTTAACTATCCGCTCTTCTTCCTCCTTAAAGATGGCAGTGTGACTGGCAACAACTCGCTTGAACTCTTTATTAAACTCAATAATCTTGAATTCTGCGGTTTCGCCTTTGTTTAACTTTTTACCGTCTTCTTTCTCTAAATGACGTGTTGGAACAAATGCAACAATATCATCATTAAAGTTTACCGTGGCTCCCTTGTCAACAATTTCAAAGATTTCTGCTGAATGAACTGTTCCAACCGCAAAATCATCTTCGTATTTATCCCAAGGATTTAAGGTAGTCTGTTTGTGACCTAAACTTAATTTACGCCCTTCAACATCTAGCTCCAATACCTCAACTTCCAAAGTATCACCAACAGCAACAAACTCTGATGGATGTTTAATTTTCTTAGTCCAAGAAAGGTCAGAAATATAAATCAAACCGTCAATACCCTCCTCAAGTTCCAAGAATACACCAAAGTTGGTAAAGTTTCTTACAATACCTTTGTGCTTAGAACCTACAGGATATTTAGTAGTAATATCTGTCCATGGATCTGGTGTAGATTGTTTAATGCCTAAAGACATTTTACGCTCTTCTCTATCTAAAGTTAACACCACGGCGGTAACCTCATCTCCGACCTTAACAAAATCTTGAGCCGAACGCAAATGGGTAGACCAAGACATTTCTGAAACATGGATTAACCCTTCTACTCCCTCTGCAACTTCGATAAATGCACCATAGTCAGCGATGACAACAACCTTACCTTTGACCTTGTCTCCAATTTTAATTTCGTCACTCAAGGCATCCCAAGGATGTTTTTCCAATTGTTTCAGTCCTAATTGAATTCTAGATTTATTATCATCAAAATCTAAGATAACAACATTCAATTTTTGGTCCAATTCTACCACCTCATTTGGGTGGTTGATTCTACTCCATGACAAGTCCGTAATATGAATCAATCCATCAACACCACCAAGGTCAATAAATACGCCGTAAGAAGTAATGTTTTTAACAACACCTTCTAATACCTGACCTTTCTCTAACTGACCGATAATTTCTTTTTTCTGCTCTTCAATATCGGCTTCTATTAATGCCTTGTGAGATACAACAACGTTTTTAAACTCATGGTTGATTTTTACAACTTTGAATTCCATGGTTTTACCCACATATTGATCGTAATCCCGAATTGGTTTTACATCTATCTGTGACCCCGGTAGGAAAGCTTCTATTCCAAAAACATCAACGATCATTCCGCCTTTGGTTCTACACTTTACAAAACCGTTTACGATTTCTTCTTTTTCACAAGCAGCATTCACTCTGTCCCAAGCCTTGATAGTTCTTGCTTTTCTGTGCGATAATACCAATTGGCCATTTTTATCTTCGCGGATATCTATTAAAACTTCCACTTTATCACCAATTTTTAAACTTGGATTGTAGCGAAATTCATTCAAGGAGATAACACCTTCCGATTT
>CAYTDS010000017.1:2458-17969 GCA_964436555.1 uncultured Flavobacteriaceae bacterium
TGTAGCGAAATTCATTCAAGGAGATAACACCTTCCGATTTAGCATTGATGTCTATGATAGCCTCGCGATCTGTAAGGTATACCACAGTTCCTTCAACTACCTCTTCATTAACAGTATCCACAAAATTTTTGGATACAAGAGTTTCAAACTCCTTTAATTTTTTTTCATCAACGCGCTCAATACCTTGTTCGTAACGATCCCAATCAAAGTCTTCTAAAAACTCTTTTGGACTTTTTACTTGAGCTGCAGATGTTTTTTCTTTTGTTGTTTCGGCAGTTTCTACTGCTTCAACGGTTGTTTTTTCTTCAGCCATTTGCTGATTTTAGTATTTGTATTCTACAGCTTCACAAGAGTTAACAATTGCTGCAGAAGATGTTGTTCTAATTTTAATCCCTTTTCCTCTTGATTTTGCTAAAAAGGAGTGCAAAAATACAATTAAAAAATTGTTTTACAAACCTAATTTGCAATAGGTTACTATCATCTATACAATTTACCTCACTTTAACACAAAATAATCCAAGAATCCTTATATTCACAGTATAAATATTAACCGTTTAAAAAGAACTATTATGAGTGTAAAAGCAAAATACCAAGCCGTATTGAACTTGGGAGAACAGTTAGCCATCAAAGATGGTGATGTTAAAGAAGAAGGAGGCGTATTAAAGGTTAAAGGGCAAGCTGCTACCCAATACGAAAAGAACCTCTTGTGGGACAAAATAAAAGAAATTGGAGGAGAAAATCCTTCAGACATTCAAGCTAACATTTCTGTTGCTGATACCTCCGTTTATCACAGACATACCGTAAAAGGCGGAGAATCTTTAAGTAAGATTGCCAAATTGTATTACGGAGATCCAATGAAGTATAAGAAGATTTTCGACGCCAATACTAATATATTAAAGAATCCTGATATCATTCATCCGAATCAAGTATTGATAATTCCCAACTAAATGTATTTTTAGTAAATGTAAAAAGGACGTTTAATCAACGTCCTTTTTTTCTTGCTTTTGAATTATTCTCAAGGCAAAATTATACATACGCTCAAACTGCTCTTCAAGACCCATATCACTATTGTCAAATTCAATGGCATCTACGGCCTTTCTTAAGGGTGAAAATTCTCTGTGTGAATCTATATAATCTCTATTTTGAACATTCCTGAGTACCTCTTCATAAGAGACTTCTTCTCCTTTTTCCAAAAGTTCTTTGTACCTTCTGGATGCACGGGTTTCTAAGGAAGCTGTCATAAATAGTTTTAATTCTGCATCCGGAAAAACAACTGTCCCAATATCACGCCCATCCATAACAACCCCTTTTTTTTGGCCCATTTTCTTTTGAAGATCTACTAATTTGTAACGGACTTCCTCAACGGTTGCAATTTTACTCACTTGATTGGAGACCCGTAAAGTTCGAATTTCATGCTCGACATTCTCTCCGTTCAAGTAGATTTCTGAATAGCCAAGATCTTTATTGTAGACAAATGTCAAAGCAATTTTAGGTAATAGTTGGACTAGGGCTGCCATATTTTCCTTTTCACCACCAACAAAATTATTTCTAATGGCAAATAAAGTAACTGCTCGGTACATAGCACCTGTATCTACATAAATATATCCCAGAGCTTTGGCCAACTGTTTAGCAATTGTACTTTTTCCAGTAGATGAGTAGCCATCAATAGCTATGGTGATTTTCCCCATTCGCTAGGTTTAGATTGAAATTGATTGTTTGAAAGTCATTCTAATTAAAATTTTGCCAGATAAACATACGAATTATAGTTTTTTACTATTTTTTACTTGCTCATTGGTAACGGCAATAGCTACAACTTCTTTCATTTCATTTACGTAGTGAAACGTTAATCCTTTTAAATAATCTTCTTTAATTTCTTCAATATCTCTTTTATTTTCTTCGCTAAGAATAACCTCTTTTATTCTCGCTCTTTTAGCGGCCAATATTTTTTCCTTTATCCCACCAACAGGTAAAACTTTACCTCGTAAAGTAATCTCTCCTGTCATCGCCAGGCTACGCTTTACCTTTTTCTGCGTAAATAAAGAAACTAAAGAAACCAACATAGTTATACCGGCACTAGGTCCATCTTTGGGCGTTGCTCCCTCCGGCACATGTATGTGTACATTGTACTTTTCAAACAACTCTGGATCAATTCCAAAATCGAAGGCATTTGATTTAATGTATTCCATGGCTATGGTTGCTGATTCCTTCATAACCTTTCCCAGATTTCCTGTAATATTAAGAGTTCCCTTTCCTTGTGATAAAATAGATTCTATAAATAGGATATCGCCGCCTACACTGGTCCATGCCAGCCCGGTAACTACACCAGCAACATTATTGCTTTCATATTTATCCCGTGATAAACGAGCAGGACCAAGTATTTTGATAATATCTTCGTTGGTTATTTTAAGGTTATACGCTTCTTCCATGGCAATAGATTTCGCCGCGAATCTGACCACCTTGGCAATTTGCTTTTCCAGAGTTCTAACCCCTGACTCCCTTGTGTAACCTTCTACGATTTTCTCTAATTGAGGTTTTGTAATTTTCAAATGTTTTTCGGTAAGCCCATGTTCCTTTAGCTGCTTGGGTAACAAATGTCGCTTGGCTATCTCTACTTTTTCTTCAATAGTATAACCGGTAACATTAATTATCTCCATTCTGTCCAATAAGGCAGGTTGAATAGTTGATAAGTTATTCGCCGTGGCAATAAACATAACTTTAGAGAGATCGTAACCAATTTCAAGAAAGTTATCATGGAATTCACTATTCTGTTCCGGGTCCAAAACTTCCAACATTGCGGAAGAAGGATCTCCTTGATAACTGCTGGATAGCTTATCTATTTCATCCAAAATGAATACCGGGTTCGATTTTCCTGCCTTTTTTAAGCTCTGTACAATTCTTCCTGGCATTGCGCCAATGTAGGTTTTACGATGGCCCCGAATCTCCGCCTCATCTCGCAATCCGCCAAGAGAAATGCGTACATATTCTCTTCCCAAAGCCTCTGCTACAGATTTTCCTAAAGAAGTCTTTCCAACTCCCGGAGGACCATATAGGCAAAGAATAGGCGATTTCATATCATTTCGTAACTTCAAGACTGCTAAATACTCTATAATTCTTCGTTTTACATCCTCTAATCCGTAGTGATCTTTATCTAGTATTTTTACCGCTCTTTTTAAATCAAACTTATCCTTAGAGAATTCGTCCCAAGGTAAATCTAAAATGAGGTCTAAATAGTTTCGTTGAATGGAGTACTCTGCAACTTGGGGATTCATGCGCTGCATTTTTCCAAGTTCCCTCTCAAAATGTTCTGCAACTTTTTTGTTCCACTTTTTCTTCTTTGCCTTTATAACCATCTCATCTACCTCTTCTTCATAAGAAACTCCACCCAATTCTTCCTGTATGGTTTTCATTTGTTGATGAAGAAAATACTCACGCTGTTGCTGATCCATATCGCTCCTTACCTTTGACTGAATTACATTCTTCAGCTCTAACTTTTGGAGTTCAACATTCATGTATTTTAAGGTTGCTAAAGCCCTTTCCTGCAAATTTCCAATCTCTAAAAGTTCTTGCTTTTCCTTAACCGGAAGGTTAAGATTAGAAGATACAAAATTAATAAGAAAAGAATTGCTTTGAATATTCTTAATTGCAAAGGAAGCTTCACTGGGAATATTGGGATTGTCTCGTATAATTTTTAGAGCCAACTCTTTTATTGACTCAATAATTGCCAAAAACTCCTTGCTGTCAGCATCCGGTCTTATTTCTTCAGCAGCTCTTATTGTAGCCGTCATGTAAGGCTTCTCTGTGAGCACTTCGGCTATTTCAAAGCGTTTTTTTCCTTGAATGATAACGGTTGTATTCCCATCCGGCATTTGTAATACCCTAAGTATTCTAGCTACAGTTCCTAGCGTATTGATGTCTTTAATTTGAGGATTTTCTGTTTCCTCATTTTTTTGAGACACCACCCCAATCACTTTAGATCCGTTATTGGCATCTTTTATTAAATTAATTGACTTATCCCGTCCCGCAGTAATTGGAATCACAACACCTGGAAACAAAACCGTATTACGCAAGGGTAAGATAGGTAAAGTTTCAGGTAACAGCTCATTATTCATCTCTTCTTCATCCTCAGGTGTTAATAGCGGTATTAACTCCGATTCATCATCAATTACTTGCAACGACATACTGTCAAAATTAGAAAGTTTGGAATCTCCCATATAAATAGTATCGGCCATTCTGTCAGAAATCAACAGAAAACACTTTTTAGTTTATAATTTCCTGCGCTAAAATACCCTTAAAGTAAGGCTATTTGGTAATAACAGGGCTCTTTTTTTCTTCTAAAAGGCAATTCTTATGCCAACAAGAAAAAAAAATTAGAAAAACTGTAACATTCACTAAATTCATTTATCTATAAAACAAACCATTTACTTTTTGAGCCACAAAGACGACCATATTGATACTTTACTGAAATTGTGTTTAGAGGGAAAGCAAAGCGCACAGTTTGAGGTTTACAATCGCTATTACAAAGCAATGTATAATGCTGCCTTGCGAATTGTAAAAGACAGTGCTGAAGCTGAAGATATTATGCAAGAATCGTTTTTAAGCGCTTTTACGAAACTGCATAGTTTTAAAGGTGAAGTACATTTCGGAGCTTGGCTAAAGCGCATTGTAATAAACAACAGTATTTATCATTTAAGAAAGCAACAAAAGAAAAAAGAAGTTGATTTGGATGATGTATTGTACAAGGTCGAAGATAATAATGGATTTGTTTTTGATCATGAGTTTACCGAACTGAAGGCTCAAAAGGTAATGGAAACCATGAAATCGTTAAAAGACAATTACAGAATTTCTTTGACCTTACATTTAATCGAAGGATATGACTATGAAGAAATAAGTGAATTAATGAATCTCAGCTATGCCAATTGTAGAACTATGATATCCAGAGCAAAAGAAAGCTTGAGAAACAAACTAATACCTGCATAATTATGGAAAATAGGAATTTAGAAAACCTTTTTAAAAACTTACAAGACAAAGTGGATTTGGAAGAACCAAATGCCGGGCATGCCCAGCGTTTTCTGGAAAAGTTAGAAGCCAACAAAGTGGTTTCCTTTAACAAAAGGATAAATACTTGGTGGAAACCATTAGCAATAGCAGCCTCTGTAGCTTTCCTCGTTGCTTTTGGAGGGATGCATTTATTCACTTCCAGCCTAGAAGACCGCGTTGCAGGGATATCCCCTGAAGTTTCTCAGACAGAGTTGTACTTTACCAGTCTTATCAATGATCAGGTAAAAAAATTGGAAGATGAGAACGCCCCGGAAACAAAGAAAATAATCGAAGATACCATGGTTCAATTAACCAGACTCGAAGTGGATTACAAAACTCTTGAGCAAGATCTTTTAAATGGAGGCAATAGTAAATTTATACTTAGTGCAATGATTACCAACTTTCAGACAAGAATTGATCTTTTACAAGATGTTATGAACAAAATAGAAACAATAAAAACCTTAAGAAATTATACTGATGAAACTAATACTATCTAAATATCTAATACCGGTACTTTTAATAATTCCAACTATTTTTCATGCAAATGATGGAAACTTAACCGGGAAATTCACAAAAGAAAAAACCATTAAAAAGGAGTATACGGTGAATCCGGATGCTTTATTAAAAATTAATAACAGTTACGGCAACCTGAATATAACCTCATGGAATGAAAACAGAACTGTAATAGAAGTCCATATTAAAACTAATGGTAATAATGAGGAGAAGGTTCAGAAAAAATTGGATGAAATTACAGTCAGTTTTGAAGCCTCAAGCACCATAGTTTCGGCCAAAACAATATTTGAAAGCAATAAAAGTTGGGGATGGAACTGGGGAAATAATAATGTAAATATGCAAATAAATTACACTATTAAAGTTCCGGTAAAAAACAGTGTAAACCTTAGCAATGATTATGGGAGTATAATTCTAGACAGAATAGACGGACATGCCAGAATAAGTTGCGATTATGGAAGGTTGGAGTTAGGAGAACTAAGAGGGCGTAATAATTATTTAGATTTTGATTACACCTCCAAATCTAGTATCGGCTACATAAATAGTGGCGAGATAAAGGCAGATTATTCCGGTTTCACTATAGAAAAAGCGGGAGATTTAAAGATAAAAGCCGATTATACCAACGCCACAGTTCTAAAAATGGAAAACCTGGAATACTCTTGTGATTACGGAAGTATGGATGTTTCTGCAGCCAACGATGTAAAAGGAGATGGAGATTATATCAATGTTAAATTGGGTAAAATTACAGGTAATGTAGACCTATCTGCTGATTATGGATCTATTAAAATTGCAGAAATGACCCAAGAAGCCGGTAATATTAAAATTAGAACAGATTATACCGGAATAAAAATAGGCTATAGTCCACTTTACCATTTCGATTTTGAAATTACAACGAGCTATGCAAGTGTAAATGGGAAGAACGATTTTGAAATTAGTATAAGTAGAGAGAAATCTAGTGATAACTATTACAAAGGCTACTATGGCAAGCCAAATAGTGGAAACATGGTATACATCACCAGTGATTATGGAGGAATTTCATTTACTAAAAATTAAAACTAAAAACCGAAACTTAAATTTAAAAATCAATACTAAAACAAAGGACAAATGAAAAATATACTAACGCTTTGTGTAGCCCTGCTCTTTATAGTAACTGCAAACTCCCAATGGGGAAAAAAAATTAAAGGTAATGGTAATGTTGTCACCATTGAAAGAACAACTTCGGATTATGATGCTATATCAGTTGCCGGATGGTTTGATGTAGAATTAGTAGATGGCCGTGAAGGAAAACTGAAACTAACCGGAGAAGAGAATCTATTGGAATACATAGAGACTGAAGTCAAAAGTGGCAAATTGGTTATTAAAGTTGAAAAAGGAATTAATCTTAGTCCATCCATCTGGAAAAAGGGAGTTTTAATTACTATACCGGTGGAAAGTATTAACGCTATAACACTTTCCGGCTCCGGTGACATTATCGGAAAAAAGGAGATTAAATCAAGAGATTTTGTGTCAAGTGTTTCCGGTTCAGGAGATATTTCCTTAACCGTAGAAGCGGAATCCGTTTCCACGACGGTTTCCGGATCGGGAAACATTAACCTAAGCGGCCAGACAAAACAACTTGCAATTCAAGTGTCGGGTTCAGGAGATGTAAAGGCTTTTGAACTGGAAGCAGAAGATGTAACCGTTTCCGTTTCCGGTTCTGCGGATGTAAAGGTCACTGCTACTAAATCGCTTACCGCTAGAGTCTCAGGTTCCGGAGATATTAACTACAAAGGAAATCCCGAAAAATTGGATACTAAGTCTTCAGGTTCAGGATCTGTCTCAAAAGTATAGTTGTTTTAAACAATGTGGAAACACATATAACATTAGTGGTGTATTTCCAATAGCATTAATTAGGCTGACTTAACTGTCAGCCTTTTTTGTAGAATGTACTCTAGTTAACAATATGGCTCCTATTAAAAAGAAAATTCCTAAAAAGATGGTCGCATTACGCATACTTCCCGTAACCTGAGCAATATAACCGTATAAAAATGTACCTATTACAATGCCGATTTTCTCGGAAACATCATAAAAACTGAAAAAGGAGGTAGTATCAATGGTATTAGGAATAAATTTGGAATAGGTTGAACGAGATAAAGCCTGAATACCCCCCATAACCAACCCTACACAACCCGCAGCAATATAGAAATCAGTTGGCGTAATTACAAAATAGGCATAAACACAAATTAATGTCCAAAGTATGTTGACTACTATTAGAGTTTTTATATTTCCAAATAAATTCGATGCCTTTGCAGTAAGAGTAGCGCCAAGAATTGCTACAAGTTGAATCACTAAGATACTCACAATTAAACCAAAGGTTCTCTGATTGTCGGAACCCCACATAATTTCCTCTTCACCAAAATAGGTAGCTATTAGCATTACGGTTTGCACTGCCATGCTATATACAAAAAAGGCTCCGAGATATCGCTTCAATTTAGTTTCATTGCCTAGTTGATGCCAAACTTTTTTAAGCTCTCTAAAACCATTTAAAATAATCTGCTCTTTAGGTCCTTCTCTCCTATTTCCCTTGGGCAAATTGTAAAAGGTGTATTGGCTAAAAATCATCCACCATATTCCTACAGTAATAAAAGAATATTTCATTGCCTTAATTTCCGCAATACCCGCTTCATCCGAGGTAATTCCAAAAAAATCAGGCCACATTACCATTCCTAAATTGAATAGTAATAAGAGAACACTTCCTATATAGCCAAGGGAAAAGCCTTTGGCACTTATGCGATCTTGCTGTTCAGGGAAAGCAACATCCGGTAAATAAGAATTGTTGATGGCAAAACTGACCCAAAATCCAACCAATCCAAAAAAGTAACAAAGTAGCCCAACATAGATATTTTCAAGAGAAAACCAATACAAGCCAATACAGGAAAAACCGCCCAAATAACAAAAAAACTTCATGAACATTCTCTTATTTCCTAAATAATCTGCCACTCCCGACAGTAACGGGGTTATAATGGCAATAAATATAAAGGCTAGTGAGGTGGTGTAACTAATGAGTGGTGCCCGGGCGATTTCTCCCCCAAAAATTGTTACCTTTTCAATATCGGAAGCTCTAAAAAGTGCTCCGTAATAAATAGGAAAAATTGCAGATGAAATTACCAAGCTGTAAACAGAATTGGACCAATCGTAAAACGCCCAGGCATTTAATAACTTTCTGCTGCCTTTTATAGGAGGATTCCTTGCCATAATTCAAAATAAAAGCTGTTCGGGGTTGAACAGCTTTTTATAAAGGTTGGTATTCTATATTTTACAATTAATTAAAGGTTGTAACTCCAAATTTTGCTGCCTCGGCTTTTGCTGCGGGTGCCCAAGCAGTAAGATTATTTATTCTTGTGTCATTGGAAGGGTGCGTACTCATAAACTCCGGTGGCGCTTCTCCCCCACTATTTGCCTTCATCCTCTTCCACAATTCCGCTGCTTCATCGGGATTATAACCTGCAATAGCCATAATCTGTAAACCTATACGGTCTGCTTCTGTTTCGTGACTTCTACTAAAAGGCAGCATTACTCCTAAGCTGGATCCTATACCGTATGCCTGATTAAACATATTTCTCTTTTGCGGATCTTGAATAGCAACATTCCCAGCAACAGCACCTATCTGTTGCAAGGTTCCTGCGCTCATTCGTTGAGCCCCGTGATCTGCCAAGGCATGTGCCACTTCATGACCCATAACAACAGCAACCCCGGTCTCTCCCTTACATATAGGCAGTATACCGGTGTAAAAAACAATCTTACCTCCAGGCATACACCAAGCGTTTACTGTTTTATCATCTACTAGTTTATACTCCCATTGATAGTCTTTTAAATAACCAGGATAGCCGTTAGCATTTAACCATCTTTCCGCAGCAGTAGAGATTCGTTGTCCGGCTCTTGTGATCATCTGAGCATCAGCAGTGCCTGTGACGACTTTGTTCTCTCCCAAAAACTGATCATATTGTGCAAAGGCCATTGGAAATATTTGACTATTTGGATAAAAATTTAGTACTTTCTGACCAGTAAAGGGATTTACTTTACATGCAGATACTCCTAGAAAAACCACGAGTATTAATATTATTTTTTTCATTTTACAGCGTATTTAAGTATGGAAATTTACGAAAATTTATTTCCCTGTAATATGTAATTCAGTGAAATCTTTACTGACTTCGATAATATTATTTCCATTAAGTTTTACTTCTTCTAAAGCAACTTTTTCGTTATCAATTTCCAGGTATTTTATTTTGAAAGGTAGACCGTGCAATCTTAATTTAAACTTTTTGTATGAAGGCTTAAATGTTCCATCTTTAAATTGCTGAATTATAAGTTCATTTTCTTTACCTCTCAATTTAAAATTACGCAAACTATATTGTCCTTTTTTATAATCATATCCATCTTGTCCATCTTCATAAACCGTAGAATTCTCAATACCAATTTTAAAATAAACATCAAGGATTAGTTCTGTGAGCTCTAGCTCACCTACATACTGTTGAATAGGATACTTTGGAATTATAGATCCTTCCTTAATAAAAATAGGAATCTTATCTATGTCAGCCACTACCCATTTCTCCATTCCTCCTTGAATTAATTCTTCATTCCAGAAATTATACCAGCCGCCTCTTGGAAGATACATTCTTCTGCCTTTAGCATTAGGCTCCTGAACAGGACAAACCAAAATTTGTTCTCCAAAAATAAACTCATCTGTTCTAAAATGTGTTTGAGTATCTTCTTGGTCATAATATACCAAAGATTGAATCATAGGAGTACCTTCTTTAGCATACTTCCAAAACATAGTATACAGATATGGAAGTAATTGGTATCGCAATTCTATAAACTTTCTAACAATATCTGTAACTTCATCATCAAAGGACCATGGTTCCTGATCTCCATGATCACCACTTGAATGAACGCGACAAAATGGATGAAAAACCCCCAGTTGAATCCATCTTGCAAATAATTCACCATTAGGTTGCTCCGCAAATCCACCAATATCAGAGCCTACAAAAGACATTCCACTCATGCACATACGTTGCACTTGCACATTGGCAATCCATAGATGTTCCCAAGTTGCCACATTATCCCCCGTCCATGTAGACGTGTACCTCTGCGCTCCGGAATATGCAGCTCTTGTAATAACAAAAGGGCGTTTTGGATAGGCAAATTTCTTAACCCCTTCATAAGTAGCTCTGGCCATTTGCATCCCATAGATGTTATGTGCTTTTCTATGACTACAAGGGTGACCGTCATAATCATGCCGCACATCTAAGGGAAATGTTTTTGTTGGCACCTCCATTACAGCCGGTTCATTCATATCGTTCCAGATACCTTTTATCCCTGTTTCCGCTATTAATTCTTTGTATAAACCTGCCCACCACTCTCTAACCTTCGGGTTTGTAAAATCAGGAAAATTACATTCTCCCGGCCATACTTTACCCCGCATATAAGGCCCGTCTCCTCTTTGGCAAAAAAAATGATTATCTTTTGCTTGTTGATACACCCAATAATCATTATCAATCTTAATTCCAGGATCAATAATGGCAACCGTTTTAAATCCAATATCACTTAGTTCTTGAACCATCTTTTTTGGGTTTGGAAAATGAGAATGGTTCCAAGTAAAACACCTAAATCCTTCCATATAGTCTATATCCAAATAAATACCATCACAAGGAATTTTCAACTTACGAAAGGTTTTTGCAATTTCCTTTACCCTACTCTCTGGATAGTAACTCCATTTAGATTGGTGAAATCCTAATGCCCAAAGTGGAGGAAGTTCGGGTTTTCCTGTTAAATCGGTATAAGCCTTTACAACTTGTGGCATTTTTGGTCCGTAAAAGAAGTAGTAGTTCATTTCCCCGCCTTCTCCCCAAAAACTAGTGACATTTCTTCTTTCATGCGAAAAATCAAAATACGTTCTAAAGGTATTATCAAAGAAAATGCCGTAGGCTATATTATTGTGAAGCCCTATGAAAAAGGGCACTGCCTTATAAAGAGGCTCTTGATCCTTTCCAAATGCATATTGATCCGTTGCCCAATTATTAACACGCTTCCCTTTTAAATTGGAGTGGGTAGCTTTATCTCCCATTGCATAAAAACTTTCCGCAGCCTGAGTTATTTTACTCATCTTCACGGTATTTCCGCCGAACTCATAATTTTCTTCCCAATGAAAACCCAATTCATCTTCATTAATTATATGCCCTTCTAAATCAGATATTTGGATTCGCAATGTACTTCTATCCACCAGGATTCGCAATGTTTCCGTAAGAACCCAGTATTCAGTATCTGACTTTATTACTTCTAAACGATTATATCCATTGCTTGCATCATCACTGATTGCATAAGAAAAATCGGGCTCAAAAAGATTTTCTGTGGCATATCTAAATCGGAGTGCGCTATCTTGGAGTATGGTAAGCTCTAAGATTACTCCATTTTTTGTTGTAAAATAAACCCTGTCTGTATCTCTCCTAAAGTCAATTATAGTGTTTGGGTAAAGATTTCCTTTGTATTCTAATTCCGTATTGGTAATCATACTATAGTTAATTATTTTAATGCCCAACAAAAAAAGGACTTTGGCTCGTAATATTAAAGTATTCCTGAAACCAATTTTATACTACAACGTTGTAGTTCTTGTTTTTTAGTCAAAGCTACCTATTTAATAGATGTACTGAAGTGGGCTGGTTTTGTTTATATCGGTTAATTTTATATTTCTTAAACTCTAGCAGGAGTTAAATATATTAATAAATTAGCCTAATATAATGATAACGCGTTTTAACAACAAGGATTTAAAAAAAGTGGAACACTTTTTGAATACTAGTCAAAGAGGTTCTTATCCTCTGAATAAATTTACAAATCTTTTATTTAAAAAATTATGAAAAAACTATTTAACATATTTGGAATTGCTTTGATTCTTTTTATTGTTTCTTGTGAAGGCCCGCCCGGACCTCCGGGACGCGATGGTTTTGATGGACTTAATGGTCTAAATGGTCTGGATGGAGTCAATATTTTAGGTCAAGTCGTCGAAATAGAGGGCAGTTTTAGCACGCAAAATGACTATTCCATATTTTATGAGTTCCCTCAAAGTGTAGAAGTTTTTGAATCTGATATTGTACTGGTTTATCTATTATGGGATCAGGTATCAGGTGGTAGTGATGCTCCAATTGATGTTTGGCGTTTACTCCCTCAAACCAGAATTCTAGATCAAGGTTTATTACAATATAATTATGACCATACTTTTTTGGATGTAAGTATTTTCCTGGAATCAAATTTTAATTTAAACACCCTCCTCCCGGGAGACACACAAAATCAGGTTTTTCGAATTGCAGTTGTACCTGCTGAATTTGCATCGGGATCAAAAATGGATAAATCAAATATAAATTCCGTCATGGCTACACTCAATGTAACTGAAAAAGATATTAGTCGTATCAAACTGGATTAATTTTTGGTATGTTTTATAAATTATCAGAAACGGCTTCTCAAAATGAAGCCGTTTTTTAGTTTTTTGCGTATACAAAGAAAGGTCGTTGTACTTATTGCGACCGAAATGTAAAAAAGTATGTTATGATAAAAAAAATGACAATTGCCTTATGTGTTCTTTTTACTAGTTGCCAAGGTGTTTCTCAAAACAAAAAAGAAATATCCGGTCAGAATACTAGTAAGAAAAAGGAGGTCTTTAAAGTTACTAAAACGGAGACCGAATGGAAAAACCAGTTAACAGACATACAGTTTTATGTTCTAAGAAAGGCAGGGACAGAAAATCCATTCTCCAGTGATTTACTCAAAACTAAAGAAAAAGGAATTTATGTTTGTGCAGGATGCGGCACGGAACTTTTTAAAAGTGAACATAAATTCGATTCCGGTACCGGTTGGCCAAGTTTTGACAGAGAAATAAAAGGAAATGTTGCCTTTGATGTTGATTATGATTTAGGTTATGAGCGGACCGAGGAACACTGTGCTACTTGTGGCGGGCATTTGGGACATGTTTTTGATGACGGCCCCGGTAACACTACCGGTAAAAGGCATTGCATCAATGGAGCAGCACTTAAATTTGTTGCTGCAAAGTAAACTGAAAGGTATTTCGTAAAGCGCATTATACAAAATTAATAGTATGTTGCGCTTTTTGTTTTCAATTTCTGATGTTTATTGCTAGCAAATAACTTCAAATCCAAATTTTATTGGATTCTCTTTCGGAAGGTATCTTTAATTTCAAATACTACTATTGCCTTTCGGTTTGGTTTTGTATTTTTGCACCTCATTTTAGAATATCAAACAAGTAGAATTATGAGCACTTTTGACGTTATTGTTTTGGGTAGTGGTCCAGGCGGTTATGTAACCGCAATTAGAGCCTCTCAGTTAGGTTTAAAAACAGCTATTATTGAGAAAGAAAGTTTAGGCGGTGTTTGCTTAAACTGGGGTTGTATTCCCACCAAAGCATTATTAAAGTCAGCTCAGGTTTTTGAATATTTAAAACACGCAGGAGATTATGGTTTAAAGGCAGATGGGGTTGATAAAGATTTTGATGCTGTGGTAAAGCGAAGCAGAAATGTTGCCGATGGAATGAGCAAAGGGGTTCAGTTTTTGATGAAAAAGAATAAAATTGAAGTCATTAATGGCTTTGGAAAGATACTCCCCGGAAAGAAGGTGAATGTTACATCGGAGGATGGAAAGCAAACCGAATATAGTGCCTCCCATATTATCATCGCTACAGGTGCCAGAAGTCGGGAATTACCAAGCCTTCCTCAAGATGGTAAAAAAATTATCGGCTATCGTAAGGCCATGACCTTAGAGAAACAACCCAAAAAACTCATTGTAGTAGGAAGCGGTGCTATTGGAATTGAATTCGCTTATTTTTATAATTCCATGGGAACAGAAGTAACCGTGGTTGAATATTTACCAAATATTGTTCCGGTAGAAGATGAAGATATCTCAAAACAACTGGAACGTAGTTTTAAAAAGGCAGGAGTAACTATAATGACTTCTGCGGAGGTCACTTCTGTAGATACTTCAGGGAATGGGGTTAAAGCAACGGTAAAGACGGCAAAAGGTGAACAAATATTAGAAGCTGATATACTCCTTTCCGCTGTGGGTATTAAGACTAATATAGAAAACATTGGGTTAGAAGAAGTAGGTATCAAAACGGACCGTGATAAAATTGTAGTTAACGATTTTTATCAAACCAATGTTCCGGGTTATTATGCTATTGGGGATGTAACTCCGGGACAAGCTTTAGCACATGTGGCTTCCGCAGAGGGTATTTTATGCGTAGAAAAAATCGCCGGCTTACATGTTGAAGCTTTAGATTACGGTAACATTCCGGGATGTACCTATTGTACTCCTGAAATAGCTTCTGTGGGTCTTACAGAAAAACAGGCAAGGGACAAGGGGTTGGAAATAAAAGTAGGAAAATTTCCTTTCTCTGCTAGTGGAAAAGCTAAAGCAAGCGGTACACCTGACGGTTTTGTAAAGGTGATTTTTGATGCCAAATATGGTGAATGGTTGGGCTGCCATATGATTGGTGCGGGAGTAACTGATATGATTGCTGAAGCAGTAGTGGCCCGCAAACTCGAAACCACCGGTCATGAAATTTTAAAATCGGTACATCCTCATCCGACAATGAGTGAAGCGGTTATGGAAGCTGTGGCCGATGCTTATGGAGAAGTAATCCATTTATAATAGTATCTCACAAAACAGCCATAATGCTACAGACATTTCGAATTATAGCTATCCTTGAAGGCATATCTTATCTTTTACTTTTCGGTCTAGGCATGCCACTTAAATATTTGGCTAATATTAAAGAACCTAATATTTATATTGGTTATGCTCATGGGTTTTTGTTCATTGCCTATGTGGTTTTTGCAGTCGTTGTTTGCTTAGAGAAAAAATGGGATTTAAAGCGATTTGTTGTGCTGTTTGTGGCTTCATTACTGCCCTTTGGTACATTTTACATCGAT
>CAYTDS010000018.1:0-11799 GCA_964436555.1 uncultured Flavobacteriaceae bacterium
CGGAACCAACCTTAAAAGAAACCTATTTAATGAATATTATTTTAACCGGAGCAACAGGAACTCTGGGCTCTCAAATTCTTTTTTCGCTATTTGAAACAGAGTTAAATTCAATTACTAAAGTGTATTTACCGATTAGAAGTAAAAAATCGATTTCTCCTGAAAATCGACTAAAAAGAATGCTACATAGCGAATACGCACCTCCATTTATTAAAGCTCATAGTGTTGAAATTACAAATAAGTTAAAAGTTGTAGACGCTAGAATACTTTTTGAGCCATTATCTTTTTTAGAAGAAGAAAAAGTAGACTATTTTATCCATGCTGCCGGTTTTGTAAATCTATCCACTGACGATGCCGCTAGAAAGGCCATTTTTGAAGAAAATTTTGAGTTTACCAAGCTTATTTTTATAGCATATACTAAGCATATGAATAAGTTTGTTTATATCAGCACAGCTTTCGCTATTGGGGATTTTGGCGGAACGCTAGATAACGACTACTCAACAAATTCATTGTGTAAGTATAGGAATCCTTATGAAGCCTCTAAGCACGAGGCAGAAAAATATCTTTTACAAGAGGGAGCTACAAAAGGTATCGCCGTTCAAATATTAAGGCCGAGTGTCCTTGGAGGAAATATTTCAGCTATTCCCTGCTTCTTTATTTCTAAGTATATGGTGTTTTATTTGTTTGCAAAATTTTTCAGCAATTGTGACAGTAAGGATGCCATTAGAATCACAACTAACAAAATTGCCGGGTTAAATATAATTCCTACGGATTATGCTGCTAAGGTAATTGTAAAAGCAATGCTTACCAATGTTGAGCAACTTAATATTGTACACTCAAAAGATACAAACCTGATATCAGGCATGGCTAAAATTTTTGAAGTGGTGGGCTTTACCAATTTTAGTTTTACTACCGATAAAATTAACAAAATCACTGGCTTTGCTTCCCAATTAGAAGAGTTTTATTACGAAACAATTGGCATACACCTTAGCCCTTATCTTACCTCGAAACCTCAGAAATGGAACACCGCTTTATTGGAAAGTATATTACCTATTCCTGAGTATGATTTGGAAGAATATCTTTCTCAGACGGTTGCTTTTGCCAAGTTGAAAAAGTTTAGAAATCAGCAATGGTAAGATAAAGGCTTAAATTTAAAAATCCCATGGTAAACATAGTTTATCATGGGATATAAGTATCTACAAATAATTTTAGTTGGCTTCAGCCACCAAACCATCCAAGTAATAACAGGTGGTTTTTTCATTGATTAATGCCAATCCATTTTCACGATTTTCCAAGGCACTTATTTTTAAGTGTTCTCCGTTTGGCATGTAAACTATGTAAAAGCCTTCTTCAAAAGAAGCTAATTTAATTATTTCACCATTAGATTTTACAGCATTCCACGATTGATCTCCGGGAGTATAGACTAATACCAGTGTATTACCTTTTTTTGGTCCTTTAATCACAGTCATTTCCATTTTATTTTTAGAAGCTATCATTTTAAAAGTATTTCCGTCATGCTTTACAATTTGAGTTTCAGAATCACCTTCATTCATGGCAATGGGATTAGAACCGGACCAAAATTCTATAACGTTAAAAATAATGACATCACCTAAAGCAAAAAGACCGTACACAGGAATTATATTCATTCCCCAAAACAATAAATTATTTACAAATTTACTATCACTTACACCATCATTCCACTGTTTTAATCCAACCACAGCATTAAAAGAGCCTAAACAGCTACCAAGTAATAACGATAGCGATAATGCCGTGCAAAAAAATAGTTTTCTCATAATTTTAAATTTTAGAAGTTACCAACCTAGTGTAAGCAATAATTATTGAACAAAATTAGACTCCTCTTGTTAAATGAAATTAGATTGAACAGCAAAAGTAGTTGGTACAAATTTTAGTCTTGGTTCAACCCTAGCTTTTCCAAGCTATAAAAGTAAAAGTTTTTTTGATCGTTCATGGCTACAAAAAGCCCATTAGGGAAAGTGTCATTCAAAGGCACAGTAACCACTTCACAACCATCAGTGGCTAAGGTACTCAGATTCACAGCTTTTAGAAAGCTATTGTCTGTTCTAGAAAAAATATTGAACTGTCCTTTTTGTTGATCGGAAACTATAATATAGCCGGTGCCATCCGGATAACTGGCAATGGCTATTCCTTCAATATCTTCTAAAAAATACTCCCCACCAAAACAGGCAAGTTCAGTATCTCCAATATTGGGTTCGGCATAATATTTTTTAATACAGACCCCCTCATCAGAATAGTAAACATATCCTTTTGCATTATCTACTGCTATAGCCTCAATTTCTTTTACACCACTAAAACTTCCAAACTTTCTAACCAGATTTGCTTTAACCCCCAAACTATCTGCTTGCAATGCATATTGATACAGATAGTTATTAGTAGGACCTGTTTTTCTTCCTACAATAGCATACATTGAGCCGTCAATAGGAGATTTATAAAGGCTTATTCCCATAGGAAGTCTGTTTTCTAAATTGGTTTCATCCGTAAAAACTGGAAAACCTCCTTGATCCAATGGAATCATATCCGGCACAGAGAAAAGACGAATTTGATGCTTCTCTCTTTCCGTAAATACAAGGATGTCAACTGTTGTAGAATCATTTAATTGAAAATCATAGGCAACATCAACATTATTTGGTCGCTTCATATTCCTTAAAGTCTTTTCTTCTATGATTTTTCCATCCAGATCAAAAGCATAAATAGCTCCATTGGTTTCTTTGTCTGTACCAAACACGATACTCTGCTCCGGGTTTTCTTTGTTTATCCAGATAGCGGGGTCGTCTGTATCGTTTAAGGTGCTTTCGGTAATAATATCTGGTAATATCGCGGGTAGTTTATTTTGTTTACAAGCCAATAATAAACCTGAGAAACATACTACTGTAAAAAATTTGTTCATTTTTTTTATTTTAAGATACATTCGTTAGAAAAAAACTTAAAGAGTCTTTATCTTAATTCAACTATCGCTTTTTGAACAAGTCATATTTAAGCCCAAATGTTAGTCTTCTATTGTAATATTCCATCTGTTGTGTTCTTGAACGAATTCCCTGAAAGTAACGCAAAGGTTGATTGGTAATATTGTTTAAGTCGGCATAGATTGTAAAATTATTAGAAATAGCATAGGTAGCATTAAAGTCCAGAAAAAACTGCTGATCATAATAACGATCTTCAAAAGCTCGTCCGCCAATTTCATCTACGTAAGCATCCGAGAAGTTAGCCGATAATCTTGAACTAAACCGTTTGGCAGCATAACCTAACGACCCGTTAAACATATTAGGGGCTGTATTTGGCAATCCTAAGTCTTCACGTTCGTCACCATCTTCATTACGAATACCATTCGCACTAGATGTCAAATAGGTATAATTGGCATAAATACTAAAATTTCTTGCAAAGCCGGGAAGAAAATCTAATTGTCGCTGAAAGGAAAATTCTGCACCAAATATATTGGCACTATCTCCGTTCAACGGTTGTGTAAGTTCAAAACCTGTGGTGCCGGGACCAAAAGTGTCGTCACTAGTTAGACTAATAAAAGTGTAGACAAAATCTTTAATGTTTTTGTAAAATAGTCCACCTGATATGATACCCACATTGTCATAATAATGTTCGGCCATAAGGTCAAAATTCATGGAAGTAGTAGGATTAAGGTTTGGGTTTCCTTGAAAAATTTCACCATCACTCAATACTACATCAATTGTGGGCGTCAAATCGATATAATTGGGTCTTGCCAAAGTATTGGTCCAGGCTAAACGGACTATTGTACGATCTGTTAAATCATATTTGAAATGCACCCCGGGCAAAATATTAGTATAAGAGCTCTCTTCTGTTATTTTACCCAATACGTTTTCTTCTTCCTCGATTTGATTTCCTGTTGCTGTGATCTTGGTGTTTTCTATTCGCAAACCAAATAAGACACCCAATTTATCGGTTAATTTCTGATTGGCCATAACATATCCTGCCCAAACATCTTCTTTGGCTTCAAAGTTATCTCTTAAAAACTCATCTGGGACCGATTCTCCTCCTGTTGTTAAATCTAAGCTTCCCAGCCAGACTTCATCTCCAAAAGTGCCAACTCTGTATTGACTACCTGCCAGAAAATTGGAATCTGTGTAGTTTTTAGTGGGGATAGCTCCAAGATTCGGGAAAGTATCTTCCAAATCGAACTCAAAAAAATTGTTGTCACGAACTTTGTTTTTAAAACGACCACGTGCTCCAAACTTTAGTATCCCATCACCCTTACCAAAAAAATCCACTGGAAGTTCAAAATCTGCAAAGAAGTTAATATCCTCTTCCTCTGTATATTGATTTTCTTCCGTGAGGAAATCAAATTCAAAATTCTCTAAGTTGTTTTCGTCAGCAGGATTAGTTGCAGAAAAGGAAGGAAATCTTGAATTTCTATTATCATTGTCAATAATATATTCAGAAACAAAATTTGCATAGCGCTCGTTCAGTCGCTCTTCAGAAGCTTTGGCATAGGAACCCATCCAATTCATTTTTAGAGATCCGAAAAGGTGGTCGCCTCCAAGGGTGTAATTTTGCATACGTTGGTCCTCTAATCGTCTATTGTCCGTTCTCCCGCCATCAATACCACCTTTTGTTTCTCTGGAAACCTCAACAGGAAAGCGAGTTGGTACGCCATTCGTTATAGTAAAATCTCCTTCTTGAATATCCTCAGCATCAAGAATTTCCTGAGCCAGTACAAATCGGTTTTCCCGATCATCTCTCCAGTTGTACATGCTCTTAAAATAGAGTTTATTGTTATTGTTTATTTGAT
Organism: uncultured Flavobacteriaceae bacterium; assembly: GCA_964436555.1. Lineage (GTDB taxonomy): Bacteria > Bacteroidota > Bacteroidia > Flavobacteriales > Flavobacteriaceae > Aurantibrevibacter. Next base: position 4,796 of record CAYTDS010000018.1, read on the forward strand.
AATCCATATTGGCAGAAAAACTTCTCCTAATTCTTTGCACCAAATATTTACGAATCTCCGAAACGTTTGTATAAGGATCAACGTCAATTTCTTCTTCTTCTTCTCCATTAAAGAAAGCAAATTCATCGGTCCACTCGGCTTCCACATTATCAGATCCAAAATCATTATCATTAATCACCCCGGAAACCATCCATCCAAACTTACCGTCCTTGCTACGGTCTCCCAATAATACTGACCCATTTAAGATTCGCTTATTTGTAATAAAGTTAATACCTGAGCCTAAGTTGGTTGAAAGTCGAAATCCTTGGGGTGCGGTACGGGTTATTAAGTTAACGGCACCACCAAGAGCATCTGCATCCTTATCCGGTGTAACAGCCTTACTTACTTCTATGGACTGAATCATATCCGACGGAATTAGGTCCATTTGAATATTACGGTTGTCGCCTTCTGCAGAAGGTATTCTACTGCCATTTAAAGTAACTGAGTTTAATTGAGGAGATAAACCACGAACGATTATATTTCTTGCCTCACCTTGGTCTACTTGCATGGTAATGCCGGGAATACGCTTTACCGCATCTCCAATGTTGGCGTCAGGAAACTTCCCTATTTGTTCCGTAGAGACTACATTTGTAATGTTCATGTTTGTTTTTTGGGTATTTAGCGCCCTGGCTTGACTACTAAAACCGTAACCGGTTACCTCAACCGCATCTAACTCTACACTTTTTGGACTTAGATTAATAGAAACAGAGGTTGTTTGTCCGGAAGTTATACTTACCTCTTGATCTTCATCTGCGTAGCCCAAATAGGTGAGTTTTAACTGGTAGGTTCCTTCAGGAATGTTGACAAAAGTAAAACGTCCATCAAAGTCGGATATAGCTCCTTTTCCTAGAGCCGCAATAACTACGTTTGCACCTGGAACGGATATGCCATTTTCATCTGTAATGGTTCCCTGTATATTACCTGTTTGAGCGGAACTTATCAGCACGGAGCCAAAGACAAACAGCATTACAAACAGTACTTTTAGTTGGTTTAAATTTTTCATAAAGCTATGGTTTTCATTTTCGCCAAAGCTATGTATATCAATTATTTACACATGGTTTTCAAGAATAAGAAAATGTAAATATTTTAAATTTTACGGGAAACAATAAGGCAACAATTACAATTTATTTACTTAGAGATAATGATTACTAAAAATTGATTTTAAATGCATTATAGTTCGATAAGAAATGTTGCAAGTTCTTCCTTTTGATCAATTGGTAATTTTCTCCTTAAACGATAACGAGCTACACGAATACTGTCGGGAGTTACGTGCGTTATGGAGGCAATTTCTTTAGAAGATAAATTAAGTCGTAAAAGCATTCCTAGTCTTAATTCTGCCGGAGAAAGAGTATTTTGGGACAGTTGTAAGAGTTTCTTAGTAAAATCCGGATGTATTTCTTTAAATAAGTCTTGAAATTCTTCCCATTCATTATCTTTTTCCAAATCTGCGGCAATTTCATTGGCGAGCGATTTTAATCTTTTCGAGGTGTCCATATTTTTTCGCTCAGAAAGGTTCATTAATGAACGGGAAATAGTAGCTAATAACCTGTTCTTTTGGGAAAGATGTAAACTGTAACGAGATAGGGCGGTTACTTTTATTTGAATTTCACGTTGCAAGTTTCGTTCTTCATTTTCCTTCTTTTCCAATTCCGTCTTAAGTAGTAGTTGTTCGTAACCTTGTATTTTTAGTTTGGTTCTTCGCTTCCTTTCAAGAAAAACATATAGGGCCACTAAAAGCAGTGTAGAAAAAAATAATGCAAACCATAATAATTTTTGATTGGCCTTACTTACCTTGTTTTGTTCCTGAAGCAACGCAATTCTGGCCTCCATTTTATTCGCTTCATGCATAGCGCCCAAAACATTCAGTTGTCTTTCATTTTGGTTTGCAATCCACTCTTCATTGTATAGCAAATGCAACTCTAGTTTTGCATAAGCCGCTTCAAAATCATTTTTTAAGGCATACGTTTTAGACAAGTCCTTATAAGCGCTTTTTAGTTGATGCTTGTCTTTTAGATTTTCCGCTACCCTCAAAGCTTTGTAGGTATACTCTAGCGCATTTTCATAGTCTCCTTCCTTCCTAAAAACATCTCCCAAGTTATTTAGCACTACAGCTTCTTCTCTGGTTTTCTTATCCTTTATAAATAGATATGCCATTTTAAAATACGCGGATGCTTTTGAAAAATCTTCCAAGTCTTCATAGACACTACCCATGTTCTCATAGGTAAGGGCAATCCCTGAAGAATCGTGTAGTTTTGTAAATAGGTTAAGGCTTTCTTGTTGATGCAACAAGGCCTTTTCATATGCTCCTGTTTTTTCAAAGCAAAACCCCAGTAGGGCCTTTGCGCGTGCCAGTCCTCTTTCATAACCCAATGCTTTAGAAACAGTAGCTGCCTGCTCTAAATAATCTCTGGCTAAATCAAAATTATTCTGGTCTAGATAAACTTCTCCAATATTATTATTGAGAATACAGAAAAGCGAGTCTCTTTCCTTATTGCCCAAAATTAACCCCTCATTAAATTGTTTAATTGCCTCTGCGTATAATCCGTACTCGTGGTAAAAACCGCCCAGCTGTATGTGTTTTTCAATTCTATTTTTGGTTTTTCCACTTTGTTTAGCTTGTCTTAGTTCTTGTTGATACCTGTAGAAAATAGTATCAATGGCAATGTCATTTTTGCCATTTTCTTTTATCTGAGATTGTAGGAGGTGACCTAAGCAGAGGAGCCAAAACACAAGTATAAAACGGAGGTTTGCCGGATAAATCATGCTGAGAAAGATACGGGGAAACCGGTAATACAGGTGCTTTAGAAAGCGTGTAGAATGTTATATTTTGGTAAACTAAATATTAAAAAACCCTCAATAGTCGCTTAATGCAACCATTGAGGGTTTTTAAAATTTGTAAAAGTGTTTATTACGCCTCAAAGGGCTCGATGGAAACAAATGATTTTCCGCCAGCCTTTTTCTGAAACTTTACTATACCATCAACTCTGGCATGAAGCGTATGATCTTTTGAAACATATACATTGTTACCAGCATTATGTCTCGTACCACGCTGTCTTACTATAATATTACCGGCAATGGCAGCTTGGCCACCAAAAATCTTTACGCCTAAACGCTTCGATTCTGAATCTCTACCGTTTTTGGAACTACCTACACCTTTTTTATGTGCCATGATATGCTATTTAAAACGTTACTATTTACTTAAGGCTTCAATTAACTCTGCTTTTTTCAAAGCTGAAATTCCTTCAATTCCTTTAGCCTTTGCCATTTCTTTTAACTCGGCAACTGTTTTACTGTTCAAATCTTCGGCCGCCTGAGTTTTTACAACCGGAGTAGCTTCTACTTTTGCTGCAACTGGTTCTTTTACAGGTTTTTCTGTTTGTTTTGGAGCTGCTGTCTTTGCCGCTTTTTTAGCACCTGAAGCAATAATACTTTCAATCACAAGCTGAGTCAAATACTGACGATGCCCATTTTTCTTTCTATAACCTTTACGTCTTTTCTTTTTAAAGACGATTACTTTATCACCTTTTAGGTGCTTAACGACTTTTGCCTCAACAGCGGCTCCGTCTATAGCTGGGGCGCCTATGGTGATGTTGCTACCGTCTTCCAGCAAGAGTACATTATCAAAAGTAACTAGGCTACCTTCTTCTTCTTGTAAACGGTGAACATACACTTTTTGGTCTTTTGCAACTTTAAATTGCTGCCCTGCTATCTCTACAATTGCGTACATAGCTTGTGTATTAATTATGAATTATAAGAACTTGCCCATTTTTCGTAGGCGGGTGCAAATATAATTCTAAATCGTTAATTTACAAGGTTTTTTTTCGTTTTATGCCGATTTATTTTTGACTTTTTTGGGAGTCTTAAATAACTGCATAAAAGATAAGGTAAGAACCAAAGAGGTAGCAAAGCCCATAATGGCAACTGTAAAGAAAACAATACCCTCAGAGGTATTGTAGTCTTTGAACCACACTGTAGAAAGTTCCTCCAGAAATCCTGTATTAACCTCAGTTGAATAAAAGGCAAAAAATAAAGTAAAGATCAAAGTAGAAACAAATCCGGTAACTATACCTGCTGCAAAGCCCTTTCCGTAATTAAAATCATATTTTTCCTTTAATCTGAAATATTTTATAGATTCATAGATACCAAAACCGGTGATGACGCCATTAAAAAGGCTATAGAAGATATTTGTATGTAGATTAAATAAGGAGAGAATTAAAAAATAGGCTATTAAGGATCCGCTTGTGGCAATTCCAAATCGTATCGGCAAGGCATATTCTTTCATAATTAAAATTTTCTATTTGGTTGTGCTCCTTAAATTTACGGAATCTTCCGTAATTCATCACTAAAATCTTGTTAAAGAAAATCCTCAAAAATAAAGAGGAGCAGACTAACTATTGGCTCTTTAGTGTTGAAAAGAATAAAGTAGCAGTCCTTGACGCAACCAAATCAAAAAATATAATCTAAGGTTAGGAATTAAAGCTGGTATTCGGTATTGTTCCAAACATGTTATTTACCATAAACTAATTTCTTTTAAACATGAACTACATTAGTAAAACTCAACTTAGAAATAGTATTTCTTTAATTCTAGTTTTAATTGCAGTTGTAGCTTGCTCAAATGACGATGACAACCCACCTGCAGCGTCCAATTTTGAATGGAAACAACTAGGATTAGATGGCCTAAAAGTTAATAGGTTGGTCCTGGAAGAAAATATACTGTACGCAGCAACAGAAAACGGAATCTTTAAAAAAGATATTAGCAGCAATCAAGGTTTCCAAGAATTTGGCTTGCAAGGAAAGAATGTAGAAACTATTTTAGTAGTTGCAGGGGAAGAAATTCTGGCTTCTGTAGTAGATTTTCAGAGCGATATTGAGATAGAAATTTATGTAACCCAGAATTCCGGTGACCAATGGCAAATATTAGAATCCAATTTTGGTGGTGGTTTTGAGCCTCAAGGTCTTTGGGACTTTCATAAGCATCCCACTCAACAAAATACACTATATGCTACCGGCAATTATTTAGTTGCCAAATCCATTAACAAAGGTATTTCTTGGGAACCTATTTTTGGCGATTGGGATCAGTTTGCCCGCGCAACTGCTGTTGTTGCGGTAAATCCTTATATAGATGATGAAATTTGGCTTGGTGGGCAAGGTGGAATCGAAGATGGATATTTGGTTCGTTTAAAGAATGAAAACGAAGTAGATCGCTGGTTGGATTTAGTTCCAAATCCAACCACTGCTCAGAAGATTGTTTTTGATAATCAAAACCCCCAAAGCATCTATGTGGGATTTGAAGGGGCTTTGCTTAAAACCACTTCTAACGGTGCAAGCTGGCAAACCTTAATAGATGAAATTAATACTTCTCGTTTTTTTAATGGAATTGCACTAAGTAGCTTAGAACCAAATACGGTGTTCGCAGCAGGCTGGTTAAAAGGCGGGGAACCCCAGCCGCTAATTTTATATTACAGCTTTGATAAAGGAGTTACTTGGGAAGAAGAAAGGTTCCTTGATGAAAGTTATGGGGGAGTTGAAGATATGGTCCTTAAAACAGAAGGAAATACTGAAAGAATCTTCTTGGCGCTGGATAAAGGAGGAGTTTATGAAGTGGTGTATAAAACAAATTAAATACGTATTGATTATCAATCTCAATGCTGGTTCCTTAATTACGCTTAAGGTATAAGCATAATAACTAACTAAAAAAGGGCTAGTTAAAAAAGTCCAATGTGTTTATTATCTTGCTGGATATATTAATTGACTTATCTTGGAGAAGTAACTTATTTCGGTTTTTCTCAACATCACCTTTCTTGTTATTTGATATCTTTGTTGTAGGTTCCGGATGAATTGTATGTTTTCTTAATAACAATCTTATTTTTTTAAAATGAAGAGTATCACTTTAGTATTAGCTTCTTTTTTAGTTTTCAGTCTTAGTTCTTGTAAACAAGACAAAAAAGGCGAAGTTAAAACGGATCCCATGAAAGAAGTAATGGCAATACACGATGAAGTTATGCCTAAAATGAGTGCAATAGGGAAGTTGGTAACCGAACTTAATACCAAAATAGACAGTACAGAAGCAGGAATGGTTTACGACCAAGCTAAAAGAGAGCTACAAGCCGCAAATAAATCCATGATGGATTGGATGCATGACTTTGGAGATCGTTTTACTACAGATGAGATTATGAACGGAAAAGAGCTTTCCCCGGAAAAACAACTGTGGTTAGCAGAGGAAAAAGAAAAAATAGAAGCTATTAGAGAACAATATAACAGCAGTATTAAAAATGCCGAAAAACTGTTGTCAGAATAACTGTTCTTTTTATTAAAAGCGTCAAAAACTTTATGTTATAAGAGGGAAGCTTAAAATCTATTGCTACTTCCAGCGTAAGGTTTCCATAATTCTGCGGATATCTTTTTGAAGATATACGGCGGCCGGTAGAATAGAATCATAATTTGGTTTAGCATAAAAATATAACGAGCCGGTTACAAAATGAGCGGTACTATCTGTAACATAAAACTGAGATTGTGAGGCAGCATCTCCCGAGACTTCATAAAACATACCATACACCTTGTCTTCTTCATTAATAAAAGGTTGTTCGGAAATATTATCTGCTTTTACTACATGCTCATAAGAAAAACGTTGAGCGTCAGAAAGCAGGCTATTTAGATTATCATCCACTTTTTTATGGGTAATAAAAATGGAACCTTTTAAAGAGGGATAGTCTAAAGTTAAAGAAGAATTGCCTTTGTTTTTTATTTGGGCCATTTCATTATATTTTAAAAGAAAATCGGCGGTCTCCAATTGTTTTGTTGTCGTTTCCGGATACTCCAATCGAAGCATAGCCTTAGGTTTTGGAAGTACTTTTTTAGTGCATCCCATTACTAAAAAGCCTAAAATTATAAAAAAGAAAACGACCTTATTGCTCATTGGGAAGGGTAATTTTTATTTGCCGTAATCTTTTTTTATCCAGACTTTC
>CAYTDS010000018.1:11899-17675 GCA_964436555.1 uncultured Flavobacteriaceae bacterium
AGATCATCTAATTTTTTGTTTTCGGGGACAAAATAGGGATCTCTTATAAGATTAACCCAATTAAATACTTTTCTATCAATATAGGGAAGTAAATCTTTCACATAAAGTACACCTAAAACATTATCTATTTTTTCTGAAAATACAGGCACTCTTGAATACCCGTTTTTTTTAATTTCTTCAATTACTTCTTGAAATTTCATTTCAGAATTCAGCGCAAAAATATCTATCCTAGGGCGCATAACTTGCTTAACGTCAGTATTTCCAAAGGATACAATACCCTTTAAAATTTTTTGCTCCTCTTTTGTAGTATCCCCGTTGGCAGCAAGTTCTAAAGCTTGAGAAAGATGATCCACACTAAGATTAGTTTTCTGCCGTCCCAGTTTGTTGTACAAAAAAATTGTACCTGCCCGCATCGGAAGGCTTAGAGGCGCAAGTAAAACATCTAAAACTTTTAAGGGGTAAGCCATGAATAAAGCGAAACTTACGCTATTTCTATTTGCATAAACTTTGGGTAAAATCTCACCAAACATCAAAATTAAAAAGGTAGCGACAACAACCTCCAATAAAAACCGGACAGATACGACTCCGAACAAAACGTACTTTATTTGTGCAAATAAAGTATCCCCAATTGTACTAAATAATAGAACAATTCCAATGTTAATAGTATTATTTGCTATTAAAATTGTAGCTAATAATTTTTTTGGACGCTCTAGAAGTTCCACTACTATATTTCCCTTAGCAGTTTTCTTATCTCCAATTTCATTAATATCTGTTGACGAAAGTCCAAAAAGTGCCACTTCTGCTCCTGAGATTAGAGCAGATAAAATAAGCAGTATAACTAGAATAGCTGTTTTTAGGGTAATAGAACTATCTAAAACAACCAAATTAAGAAGTATACTAAACGGGTCTGTATCCAACAGTTAAAGTTTAATTTCAGTTATCTAGAATGGCAGGTCGTCCTCCGCCCCTTCATATACTTGAGGTGTTTCCTTATGGGTTATGGGAGCTGCAATGTTAACCTGCTTGCTCATTGGAGATGAAGCCAATTGATTAGCGGTACTTTCTTTTTTTGTAGATAGGAAGGTAAAATCCTGAACATGAATCTCTGTGCTATAACGCGTGTTACCATCTTCTCCCTGCCATTGCCGATTTTTCAATCTCCCTTCAACATATATTTTATCGCCTTTACTAAGGTACTTTTCGCAGATTTCGGCAGCCTTATTTCTGACAACAATATTGTGCCAATCCGTGTTGGTTATCTTTTCGCCTGTCTGTTTATTGGTATACGTTTCGTTAGTTGCCAAAGGAAATCTTCCAATACAATTTCCTCCTTCAAAATAATGAGTTTTAACCTCATCGCCCAAATGCCCAATCAACATAACCTTATTTAGAGTTCCGCTCATATTTTTTGTATTAGATCAAAAGTACTAAATTTTAAATGTATTTATAAAGTCGGAGATTAAAACTGGCACGGCGTAGGATTTGACATTAGAAAAAGAAATACTGTTCTCCAAAATTTCATCGGTTTGTAGAATCCAAAATTTAGTATATAAATGCTGGTGCGATAATTTGTGTACTATGACCTTAGAATTATAAAGATAAATTTCAGGTGTCTTCTTAAAAGATAGAACCTGGTCTAGGAGCTTTATAATATCAGTTAGTTCTATCTCATTTTCAGTTTCTACCAAGGGAAATTCATATAAATTCTCCCAGATACCCTTTCCTGAACGTTTATTTAAGACCGTACCATACCCTCCTACTTCATAATTATTTATTAAAGGTACCAAATAATTAAAATGGCGTTTGCGTACTTTGGTCTTATTTTGTTTTACAGGCAACTGTTTGATTTGATTGGCTTGCAAAGCCTTACAACCATCATTTAACGGACAAAGGGAACAATCTGGATTTTTTGGTGTGCATTGTAAAGCTCCAAACTCCATTATACCTTGATTATAATCTCTAATAGCCGTATTTGCCATTACCGATTTTGCAATAGCTCTAAAATAAGATATTCCCTCAGCACTGTTGATTGGAAGATCAATTCCAAAATATCTGGAGAGTACTCTGTAAACATTTCCGTCTACGACAGGCTGCGGTTCATCAAAACAGATAGAAGAAATAGCGCTTGCTGTATACTCTCCAACACCCTTTAATTTTAAAAGTTTGGCATACGTCTTTGGAAAAGTGCCATTATATTCTTGAACTATGGTTTTAGCAGTAGCATGCAAATTTCGCGCCCTAGAATAGTATCCCAACCCTTGCCACAATTTTAATACACGCTCTTCATTGGCATTTGCCAAATCATAAACTGTTGGAAAATGCTTTAAAAATTCTAAATAATAAGGGGTGCCTTGTGCAACTCTTGTTTGTTGAAGAATAATTTCAGATAGCCATATATTATATGGGTCCTTGGTGTTTCTCCAAGGCAGAAAACGTTTATTTTGAGCGTACCATTGTAAAATTTTATCAGAAAAGGACATTTGTAAAACAAGCTTCCACAAAAGTAATGGTTTATATACTTAAAATTAAGTCTATTAGAGCAAAAGAATGAATTAAATTTATATATTTGCAACCCTAAAAAACATACAGAAAATCTATAATTCAAAATGACGAAAGCGGAAATTGTAACGAGAATCTCAGAAAAACTGGGAATTGAAAAAGGAGATGTTCAGGCAACTGTTGAATCTTTTATGGAAGAGGTGAAATCTTCTTTAGAAAGTGGTGATAATGTTTATTTACGTGGCTTTGGTAGTTTTATTATCAAAACCAGAGCGGAGAAAACAGGGAGAAACATATCAAAAAACACAACTCTTAAAATACCTGCTCACAACATCCCATCATTTAAGCCTGCGAAGGTTTTTGTAGAGGGTGTTAAAAGTAACGTACACGTAAAATAAAAATATTAATTAATAAAAGCAGAGTTTATGCCGAGTGGTAAAAAAAGAAAAAGACATAAGGTAGCTACCCATAAGCGTAAGAAGCGTCGGAGAGCTAACCGCCACAAGAAAAAGTAGTTATTTTAACTACTTTTTCATTTTATATGTTCATTGACATAGAAATTCCAAAAAATGAATTTCAACGGGTTTGCACAACCTGTAAAACAGTATTGTTTAATCCATCCGCTTCCGAAATATCGGAACGGATAAAAAATAGAATCAGGTGAATAGAGAATTAATCGTAAGATCTAGTTCTGATACCGTTGATTTTGCCTTATTAAAAGAGGGAAAACTTATTGAACTTCATAAAGAAGAGGAAAGCAACAATTTTGCAGTTGGCGATATCCTAATTGCCAAGGTAAGAAAACCTGTTACGGGTTTAAATGCTGCTTTTGTAAATGTGGGCTACGAAAAGGATGCTTTTTTGCATTATCATGATTTGGGTCCACAACTCGCTACAATGTTAAAGTTTATAAAGCAAGTAAGTACAGGAAAATTAAGGGATTATTCCCTAGCCGACTTCCCTTTTGAACCAGAAATAGATAAGGATGGCAGCATCAATGATGTTATAAAAGCCAATCAATCCTTATTAGTGCAAATTGTTAAAGAACCCATATCTACCAAAGGACCCAGAATAAGCTCAGAGCTTTCTATAGCCGGGCGCTATCTGGTAATGGTACCCTTTTCTGAACGCGTTTCTGTTTCTCAAAAAATAGAAAGCAATGAGGAAAAAGACAGGCTTAAAAGACTTGTAAAAAGTATTAAGCCCAAAGGTTTTGGTGTTATCATCCGAACAGTTGCAGAAGGCAAAAAAGTAGCGGAATTAGACAAAGATCTACAAAACTTGTTGGCCAAATGGTCAGCAATGTGTAAAAAATTGCAAAGGGCGCCACATCCGTCCAAGGTATTGATAGAGCTCAATAGAGCCTCCTCTATCTTAAGGGACGTTTTCAACGATAGTTTCACAGGGATTCATATTGATGATGAAACGCTCTATGCCCAGATAAAAGATTATGTGCATGAAATTGCACCGGAAAAGGAATCAATAGTTAAATTCTACAATTCTCCAATTCCCATTTTTGAGAAATTTGGGATTGAAAGACAGATTAAAACCTCCTTTGGACGTACCGCTTCCATGAGTAAAGGTGCTTATCTAATTATAGAACATACCGAGGCGTTACATGTTATAGATGTAAATAGTGGTAATCGTTCTAACAAAGCCAATAATCAGGAAGATACCGCCTTGGAAGTTAATTTATTGGCTGCCTCAGAAATCGCGAGGCAGTTGCGCCTTAGGGATATGGGAGGAATCATCGTGGTAGATTTTATAGATATGACCAAGGGTGAGCACAGGAGAAAACTTTTTGATTATCTGAGAGATGAGATGAAGGATGACCGGGCCAAACACAAAATACTGCCACCCAGTAAGTTTGGACTCATCCAAATTACTAGACAACGGGTGCGACCGGAAATGAATATTAAAACCAGTGAGGAAAATCCCAATGCCCCTGGACAAGAAGTAGAAGCTCCCATTGGATTAATAGACAAAATAAATTCGGATCTAGAAAAACTACTCAAAGGTCCGGCAGGCAAAAATGGAATAATTTTAAATATTCATCCATTTATTGCTGCTTACTTAACCAAAGGTTTCCCATCCATTCGTTTTAAATGGTTTATGGAATATAAGAAATGGGTAAAAGTTCAGGCCAGAGATGCCTATACATATCTTGAATATCGTTTTAAAGATAAAGATGGAAAAACCATATATTAAAAAAGCGGCTCTATTTAGAGCCGCTTTTTTTTATCTATAATCACGTCTTATTTATTCTCTATTCTTGGAGAAACCACAATTTTTCTGAACTCAATAGCACCATGATCCCCTTGAATCAGAAGTGGTCCAGGGAGGGCTTCATTATTATCTAGAGCACCTCCGGTTATACCGGGAATTAACTGATCATTTATAATGGGTATTCCGTTGGCAACAATACTCAGCCTTCTTCCGATTAAGGTAATATCATAAGTTTGCCATTCTCCCGCAGCTTTAGCTGCCATTTCTGTCGGAGTTAAGAATCCATATATTCCACCGAATAGTACATCGGATGGGGTTTCTCCTTTGTTGTCCATAATTTGCACTTCGTAGCGCCCTCGGAGATAAATACCACTATTACTTCCCTCAGGATAACGGAATTCTATGTGGAGTTTAAAATCCATAAAAGATTCCTCGGATACCAAGTTTACACCGGATTTGGGGCTTTTTAAAATACCATCTTCTACAATCCACTGGTTTTCATCTCCAAGGGCTCGCCATCCACTCAAATCTTTTCCATTAAAAATTTCTATTGGTTTCCCCCATTCCGGATTTTTTGTATAGGGAAGTTCTGGGGCTAAAGTGGCAGTCCAATTATACGTATTCCCATCAGTGTAAACCATGGTTCCTTTCAAAATTTCTCCCTCCTTTTGTCCTTCAAACTGCATGTCTCCATCTCCAGGTTCCCATTGTGGGGGTATGGAAAAACTAAATTTTTCATTATTTAGTTTAACTTCTGATATAGGCCTTGCACTTCCAAAGGCATAAACGAAGCGTCCTACCAAAGTTTTGGTTCCGGAATGCTTAATCTCTAACCAAGAGGGTAGTTTTTTCCCTTCTTGTTCAATGATCATATTCCAACGTCCTTCTAAGGGATTAATTTTTTGGGCATTACCGGCTAAGAAAAATAAACCTAGCAAAAGTAAAAACGGGTTGAATTTATTATTCATTTTTTTGGGTTTAGTATAAGTTTTAGTAAAAATAAATATAAGTAAAATTGTGAAGCTATCCTAAATACTCAGTATCCGAAACA
>CAYTDS010000019.1:0-1415 GCA_964436555.1 uncultured Flavobacteriaceae bacterium
GGGTGAGCAAAAAGTACCTTTACTTCATCCCCTGCCTTTACTTTGTAATTTTGCTTTACAATAGCTTCATTGACCCAAATATGTCCATCCTTGGCAGCCTGCTGAATTTTATTTCGGGTGGCATTCTCAATAAAATTCATTAAGTATTTGTCTACCCTCAGTGGTACTTGTCCCTTAGCAGCTTTAAATTTATGGTGTTCAAAAAGTTCATCTTCATTGATGTTTAAATCTTCAAATGTTTCCATAAATTATTCTGAATCTTCCTTTATTTGGGCTCTTTCTGTAATAGTGCCATTGCCACAAATCAATTCAATTTTAGATGTTTTCGGCAGCTTATCTCCGGGTGAGATGTTTTTACCCTTGTGTTTAATGTAGTACACCATATCTTTCCCAAGCTCATCGATATATGATACTCTTTCAACCTCCAATCCAACGGCACGTAACATGGAACTCGCGTTGCGTTGCGTTACTTGTATAATGTTGGGAATGGTTACTTTTTTATATCCAGAGGGGTTTACCGTAACATAAATTTTTCTATTTTTCTTTACTTTAGTTCCGGCAAGAGGATTTTGTTCAATAATGGAAAATCTAGGAAAATCAGGATTGTAGTTCGCAGAATCCAGTACTTCATACCGTAAATCAGCATTTTCAATTTTTCCTCTCATCTCCATTAAAGACAATTTAGACAAATCCGGAACCTCAACAAATTCATTATGATTGGTAGAGCTTTTTAACCATTGTAAAATAAGAATAACCAATACAATAGATACCATGAGTGCTAATCCCAATTGGATTAAAAATAGCTTACTTCTTATAAAGCTCAAAAAATCTCTCATAACATATTTTATTATAATACAAAGATAGGAAACACGAAGCATTTTTTATTTACTTTGGTTTTCTGAAATTTGTTTTACAGGATTGCAATTTGTTTATATAATGAAAAAAAATATAGCCATTATAATGGGGGGATACTCTAGTGAGTATAAAATATCATTAAAAAGCGGTAATGTGGTACATGCGTACTTGGATAAGGATAAATTTACTTCTTACCGGATTCATATTTTAAAAGAAAAGTGGGTTTATGTTGATGAAGATGAGCAAGAATATCCTGTAAACAAACATGATTTTTCAGTCCTCGTAAAAAGCCGATTAATAACCTTTCACTGTGTCTTTAATGCTATTCACGGATCTCCGGGAGAAGACGGGTATATGCAGGCTTACTTTAAACTCTTGGCAATTCCGCAAACATCTTGCGATCACTATCAAGCAGCATTAACCTTCAATAAAAGAGATCTTTTAAGTGTGTTAAAACCTTATGGTGTGCAATGTGCCACGTCATACTATTTAAACTTAGGTGATGCAATTAATGAAGATGAAATCATTAAAACTGTTGGCCTCCCTTGTTTTGTAAAAGC
>CAYTDS010000019.1:1515-4399 GCA_964436555.1 uncultured Flavobacteriaceae bacterium
AACACTAAGCAAGAGGAAAAAGTAAAGTTTGTAGCCCAACGTGCTTATGATGTTTTAAAAATGAAAGGATTCTCAAGAAGTGAGTTCATTTTTGTTGGAGACGAACCTTATATGCTAGAAATGAATACCACTCCCGGTCTAACCACGGAGAGTATCTTACCTCAGCAGGCTCAGGTAGCCGGCATATCACTAACCGAACTTTTTGGAAATGCCATTAATGAAGCTTTAAAAGAAAATAAGTAACTTTGAATACACCTTAAGATTTTCTTTTTGAAAAGACGTGCCATTTTTCCCGGTTCCTTTGACCCACTTACGCTGGGACATTATGATATTATATTGAGAGGAATTACCCTTTTTGATGAACTTATTATAGCTATAGGTGTTAATACAGAGAAAAAATACATGTTTTCTCTAGAGCAGCGTACAAGATTTATTAGCGAAGCTTTTAAGGATTATTCAAAAATAAAAGTTCAAAACTATCAAGGGCTCACTGTAGATTTTTGTAAAAAAGTTGATGCGAGTTTTATTTTAAGAGGACTTCGTAATCCGGGCGACTTTGAATTTGAAAAAGCAATTGCTCACACTAATCGAAAACTATCAGAAATTGAAACCGTTTTTTTACTTACCTCTTCCGGTAAATCATATATTAGTTCTTCTATAGTAAGGGATGTTATCCGAAACGGTGGAGATTATACAGGATTGGTGCCAAATACAGTGAGAGTCAAATAATTCTTATTTAACGCAATCAGGCTTTACTAAAGTTATAATGTTATTTTTTACGTCCTTTCCTCAGCAACTATATTTAAATTCAAAGCAAGAATAATCTGACTTTTTAACTTAAATTTGTAGCACATAATTTTAATCGCGACTTGATTTATATCAAGAATCAAGGAATTATTCATTGAAATGTAATATTAACACAACGTATTTGGGCCTGTTCACAACAATGTAGTGTACAATTTTGAAAATAAATATACTTTGGTAGGAAAATACAACATGATGATGAAGGAAACCCAAATCGCATCCCCTAAGTATCTTATCAAACAGTTACCAAGTGCTACTGCATTTGTGAACTCAAAGTTTCAGGTAATATATGCCTCAGACCAATGGGTTTCCGATTTTAATTTTACTAATATAGACGTGTACGGAAAAACGTTGCATGAGCTGTTTGGGGGTTTAAATGACACTTGGAGCAACATTTTGCAGGATTGTCTTAAAGGCAAGTCCATTGAAAACAATAGAGAATCCTACACAGACGGTAGCGGAATTGAAAAGCATTTTGAATGCTCTGTTATACCTTGGTATGATGACAGAGAAAATATAATTGGGATTATTATTAAAACAGAAAACATTGAAAACAATTTAAGTAAAGAACTACAGCTTCAGAAGCTTAAACTCCTACTCGATACAAAATCAGAAATTTCCAAAATAGGAAGTTGGGAGTATGATATATTGGGTCAGGAACTATTTTGGTGCAATATGACTAAAACCCTGCATGAAGTCCCACTAAATTATAAGCCCGATGTAGAAACTGCCGTAAATTTTTATAAAGAAGGCTACAGTAAAAACACAATTTCTATGTGCCTCTTTAAAGCAATAGAAAATGGTATTTCATGGTCAGAAAAATTACAACTTATAACAGCAAAAGGTAAGGAAATATGGGTTATTGCTGCAGGAAAACCAATTTACAAAGCTGGTAAGCTGGTTAGTCTTATCGGTACCTTTCAAGATATTACGGAACAGGTTTTTAAGGAAACTAAAATAAAGGAGAACGAGCAATTATTGCAGACTTTGATTGATAACTTACCCGTAAATGTTTATATTAAAGATCTGGAATCACGCAAAATCTTGGTTAACAAGTCAGAATGCCAACTTCTGGATGTAGGAGGTCCAGCGGAGGTTTTGGGAAAAACTGATTTTGATTTTTACCCGGAAGAGATGGCACAAATTTTTCGTGAAGAAGACCTAAAAGTTCTAAATACGCTAAACCCAATTATAGGTAAAGAATCTATTATAACTAAAAAAAGTGGTTACACAAGCACCTACTTAACATCCAAAATTCCCCTTAAAGGAGAAAACGGAAAAGCTTACGGTATTGTGGGAATTAGCTTGGATATCTCTGAGCTTAAAATAAAGGAAGAGGAACTAAGACGACTTATTAATGTTACCTCCCTACAAAATAAAAAGCTAATTAATTTTGCTCATATAGTCTCGCACAATCTAAGATCGCATGCCGCGAATTTTTCAATGTTGCTAGATTTTCTGACAAGTGAAAAAGATGAGGACGAAAAAAATAAAATCACGGAAATGTTGATGAACGCCTCTGACAACCTCATGGAAACATTGGATAATTTGAATGAGGTTGTGGCAATAAGTAGAAACATAACCTTAGAGAAAGAATCAGTAAATCTCAATCAAAAAATAAACACTGTTACTCAAAACCTCAATTCATTTTTAAGGCAAAACAAAGCCAAAATCATAAATGAAATACCGGATGATGTTTGTATTAATGTAATACCAACCTATATTGAAAGTATTTTGTCTAATTTTATAACTAATGCTATAAAGTATAAAAGAAATGATGAGTTCCCGTTAATACGGCTTTTCGTAAACAGAACAGATGAGTACACTATCCTTAGCATTCAAGATAATGGTCAAGGAATAGATCTAAAAAAATATGGTGATAAATTATTTGGTTTATACAAAACCTTCCACAATAGCAAAGATGCTCGGGGAATAGGCCTGTACATAACCAAAAATCAAATTGAGGCGATGAATGGAAAAATATCTATCGAAAGTGAAGTTGGAAAGGGCACCGTATTTAATATCTACTTCAATGAAAGAAATTAAATCTATATGTATTATTGATGATGATCCGATAACC
>CAYTDS010000019.1:4499-9678 GCA_964436555.1 uncultured Flavobacteriaceae bacterium
AGATGTTTAAATTGTTGACTCACCATTGTATCTCTTTTCATAATAAACCCATAACAAGGCAAAAAATTGAAGAAATTACGCAGGTCGCATAAGTATTAGCATCATTTTTTTCGTAATTTTGAGAACAAGCTATAACCCAACGCTCGTTTTTCATTTCAGGTAATCCGCATTTTTGTAGTTAACCCACTTATATGACAAGAGCTATTGCACGTTGCGTGTATGGCAAATGCTTAAAAGTTATGCCCTTTATTCCATGAAATTTTTTCTTAAAATTGTAAGTATTTTTATTTTGTTTGCATCTTGCGAAAAACAAAAAAAAGATAAAGTTTTAGATTTCCAGACCCCTTTTGAGGTTTCCAAAGGAGAAGAAACAGCGACTTATAAAGAAGTTATAGATTTCTATATTCGTCTGGCTAAAGAATTCCCGGATATTAATGTGCAAAATGTAGGCGAAACGGATAATGGTTATCCTTTACATATGGTAACTTACAATCCTGATGGCGATTTTAATTTTCAAAAAATCAGCAAAAAAAAGATAATTATTTTAATCAATAACGGAATCCATCCAGGGGAAAGTGATGGTATTGATGCAACCATGCTTTTATACCGGGATTTGGTAACAAAAAAAATCATCCCGCCAAAAAATACTGTTTTGGTTACCATTCCGGTCTACAATGTAGCCGGGGCTTTGAATAGGAATGCCACTACAAGGGTAAATCAAAACGGACCCAAATCTTACGGGTTTAGAGGTAACGCCCAAAATTATGACCTCAATAGGGATTTTATCAAAACAGACACCAAAAACTCCAGAACCTTTGCTTCCATCTATCATTTGGTAGACCCTGATATTTTTATAGACAACCATGTTAGTAATGGGGCCGACTATCAATATACACTAACCCATCTTTTAACACAACACAATAAGCTTGGTAGTAAATTAGGCACCTATTTAAATGAGGAATTTATGCCAATATTGGAAACAGCTTTATCAGATTCCGGTTGGGATATAAGTCCGTATGTAAATATTTATAATACGTCACCAGAAAACGGGTTTTCTCAATTTATGGATTCTCCACGTTACTCTTCAGGATATACCACCTTGTGGAATACACTTGGTATGATGGTAGAAACACATATGCTAAAGCCTTATGCCCAAAGAGTTGAGGGAACGTATCAGCTTATGACTAAAGTAATTGGAATTGCTGAAACGGATATGCAGAAAATAAAATCATTAAGAAAAGAAACGTCTAAATATTTCATGGAAATAGAGGATTATCCTTTACAGTGGACTCTGGACTCAACCAAAATTACTCCACTAAATTTCAAAGGTTTTGAAGCAAATAGTATTCCAAGTGAAATAACAGGATTTTCCAGACTTAAATATGATAGAACCAAACCATATACTAAAGAAGTTCCGTATTACAATTCTTTTATTTCATCGCGCTCTGTGAAAGTGCCGGCTACTTATATTATAAAAAAAGGGTGGTCCAAAATAATAGATTTATTAGAATTGAATCAAATAACAGTTGAAACTTTATCAAAAGATACTACTATTTTGGTTGAATCTTATAAAATTGAATCATATAAAACCGCTTCAAATCCTTTTGAGGGTCATTACCCTCATTTTAATACCTCTGTGCGAGCATCGTTAAAAAAAGTTAAGTTCGCGCAAGGCGATTATATTGTCTCTACAAATCAGCCTGGAATACGGTACATTCTGGAAACTCTGGAACCAGAAGCAATTGATTCTTTCTTTAATTGGAATTTTTTTGATGCTATTCTACAACGGAAAGAACATTTTTCGCCGTATGTCTTTGAAGATATAGCGTTAGAAATACTCAATTCAAGCCCAAGAATAAAAGAAACCTTTCTTTTTAAAAAAGCAACCGATAAAGAGTTTTCCGGGAGTTGGGAAGCACAATTAAACTGGTTATACGAAAAATCAGAATACAGTGAACTATCCTATCTTCAATATCCTATATATCGTGTGCTCAAAGACTCCTTGCCAGATTCAGAATAATCATCCTTCGAATAGGACCTTTATATTGGTATAGGAGTTTTGGAGTGCTTTTTTAATTTTTTTCGGTCCTTTCCACCTCACCTTTTCAATTCCTTCGCTTTTATTACCAATTAATTCTCCTTTATATGCGGTGGACATAGAAAACCAGTGTACCTCTTTGAGTTTATATTTTCCATTCCTTTTAAAGATATGATATGTAGACCGGAGAAAATTCTCTATTTGTAAACCTGAAACCCCTGTTTCTTCCTCTACCTCCCTTAACGCAGCCTCCTCCAGAGTCTCTCCTTGTTCTACTTTGCCTTTTGGCAAGTCCCATTTATCGTTTCTAAAAATAAATAAAACCTTACCATCTTTATTGGTAACTACCCCTCCAGCCGCTACTACCAATGGTATTTTTTTGGAAAACTTCTTTAAAATTTCTTCATGGTTAGGATGGTAAATATAGGCTTCCTCAAGTTTGTTTTTGGATAATGCTTCTATAGCTTCATTTATAGCACCACCATTTAGTAAAAAATATTTACCCTCTGTGGTATCAGACAACCTATTTGTTAAAATAAGCGGAGACTCATTCACAAAAACTTTATACATTTGTGTCATGGTTTTAGACAAAGACACCGCAAAAAAAACAGCAGAGCTTCTGCTACAAATTAATGCAATTAAGTTGAAACCAGAAAATCCTTTTACATGGGCTTCTGGTTGGCTTTCTCCAATTTATTGTGACAACAGAATTATTTTGTCCTATCCAAGAATTAGAAACTATATACGAGAGCAAATTGCCAAACAATTGGAAATGCTTTATGGAAAACCCGATGCCATTGCGGGAGTGGCTACAGGAGCTATTGGCATTGGTATTCTGGTAGCAGAATATTTAGATCTTCCCTTTATCTATGTCAGACCTGAGCCAAAATCCCATGGAAGTCAAAACCAAATAGAGGGTTTTTTAGAAACCGGGAAAACTGTTGTAGTGATAGAGGACTTAATAAGTACCGGAAAAAGTAGTTTGAACGCGGTAAGTGCTTTAAAGGATGCAGGAATAAACTGTAAGGGAATGATTGCTATTTTCAATTATGGCTTTCCTATTGCGACAGAAAACTTTAAGAAGAAGAATATAGAATTGCATACCTTGAGTAATTATGAGTATTTAATTGATCAGGCCTGTGATACCAGCTATATTAAAGAAGAACAATTACGAACATTATTAGCTTGGAGAACAAATCCGGCTGAATGGAAACTCTAAAAAAATGCATATAGAAACCCCAAAAAAAACGGTTTTAAAAAGTACCAAAGCAATTTTTGAATTCTTGACAGATCTTAAAAATTTTGAAGTGCTTATGCCGGAAAACATTAGTAAGTTTGAAGTTATTAATGATAACAGATTTCTGTTTGCATTAAAAGGAATGCCGGAAATAGTGCTGCAAAAAAAACAGGAAACCCCCTATACTAAAATAGTACTCGGTGCTGCCAGTGACAAACTGCCGTTTACTCTGACGGCAGACATTATTCCTCTAGGTGAAAACGAAAGTGAAGTTATCCTCAGTTTCGAAGGAGAATTCAATGCAATGATGGCTATGATGATTAAAACACCTATAACTAACTTTATGGCAACACTTTCAGAAAACCTAGGCAAGGTTAACTGAATTTGGAATTTAGTAAAGCAGTCTTAGTTCTTTAAAGTCATAGTCTCTTACTATGTTATCTTCAAGTTCAATACTAAGTTTCCCTTCTACTGATACCCCTCTGATAAATCCCATAAATTGGTTACCTTTATTTCTATCCTCAAAAGTTGAAGGTTTGTCCTTTCTAAACAATAGCTGCTCATAAGCTTCTATGATTCTATCGCTTTCCTTCTGTTCTAATTCTGTAAAAACAATTTTCAAAGCTTTAAGGATTAAGTCTAGTATTTCATTCAAATCAAAAACTTTCCCTAAAATTATCTTTAAAGAAGATGCTTGTTGAAGTTGTCCAAAATCAGATTGATTCACATTGAGTCCTATTCCAATTATAGACATTTGAATTTTGTCTCCAACTATAATATTTTCTATTAGAATACCGCAAATTTTTGAGTTACCTGACAGAATGTCGTTTGGCCATTTAATACTTAAATCGGGTACTCTTTGTTGCTCAAGGACCCGATAAATTGCTAAGGAGACACAGCAACTTATTAAAAATTTATCTGCAATATAAAAAGATTGAAACTTCTTTAAAACGCTAAATGTCAGATTTTTACTTTTCTGGGATTCCCATACTGTTCCCATTTGGCCTCTTCCGTTTAACTGTTCTTCCGCAACGACTACCGTAAAATCATCTACACCCTTAGACCCCAAAAGGGTCTTTAAATAAGTATTTGTAGAGTCCGTGGCATTAAGTTTGATTAGCTGCATGGATATGCTTTGTTTTGTATCTACAATCTTATGTTAAAAACAATAGCAAAAAAAACAAAAAAACGATAACTTTGTAAAACTAAAACTTTTAAATGCAGAAAAGCAAAGAAAGCGCAGATGAATTGATTACCTTAATTTTAAGCGGAATTGAAGAAGTTAAAGGTCATAATGTAAATTTACTGGACTTAAGGGAAATTGAAAACACTGTTTGTGACTACTTTATTATCTGTAATGGTACCTCCAACACCCATGTAAATGCAATCGTAAATTCAATCCAAAAAACAGTGAGTAAAGCCATTCAAGATAAACCCTGGCATGTAGAGGGTTCAGATAACGCAGAATGGGTTCTTATGGATTATATAAATATTGTGGTACATGTTTTCCAAAAACAAATTAGGGAATTCTATGATATTGAGGGTCTGTGGGGAGATGCAAAGTTTACTACAGTAGAAAGCAGTTTTAATCAGTAACAAATTATGGCAAAAGATAACAATACCTCTCCTAATAAACCTCGGTTCAGTTCTTGGTGGATCTATGGATTAATTGCGATATTACTCATCGGATTTCAATTTTTTGGTTCGGGAAATTTCACAAGTACAAAGAAAACTACTACTTCCGAGCTTCAGGAATACCTACGAAATGGTGATATTTCCAAAATACTGATTATAACCAACACACGTCAGGCAAAAGTATTCTTAACAGAAGAAGCATTGCAAAAGGATGTTCACAAAGATGTTGCAGAGAAACCAATGATAATCGCAACAGGTACTATTCCACA
>CAYTDS010000019.1:9778-14131 GCA_964436555.1 uncultured Flavobacteriaceae bacterium
GTAGGTGCCTCAAGAGTAAGAGATCTTTTTAAACAAGCTAAGGACAAAGCACCTTCCATTATTTTCATTGATGAGATAGATGCCATAGGAAGAGCTAGAGGTAAGAATAATTTTACAGGCTCAAACGATGAAAGGGAGAATACCTTAAACCAACTACTTACAGAAATGGACGGTTTTGGAACCAATACCAATGTAATAGTTTTGGCAGCTACTAACCGTGCGGATGTTTTGGACAAAGCATTAATGCGAGCTGGAAGATTCGATAGGCAAATCTATGTAGATCTTCCGGACATCAGAGAACGTAAAGAAATTTTTGAAGTTCATTTAAGACCAATAAAAACGGCAGAAACTCTTGACCTTGACTTTTTGGCAAGGCAAACCCCCGGATTTTCAGGAGCAGACATTGCCAATGTTTGTAATGAAGCAGCGCTAATAGCAGCTCGAAAAGAAAAAAAGGCTGTTACTAAACAAGACTTTTTAGATGCAGTGGACAGAATTGTAGGTGGACTAGAAAAAAAGAATAAAATAATTACCCCCGGAGAAAAGAAAACTATTGCTTATCATGAAGCAGGACATGCGACAACAAGCTGGATGTTGGAGCATGCGGCTCCTCTGGTAAAGGTAACCATTGTGCCCAGAGGACAATCATTAGGAGCTGCTTGGTACTTACCTGAAGAGCGCCTAATAGTACGGCCTGAGCAAATGTTAGATGAAATGTGTGCCACATTGGGTGGTAGAGCTGCGGAAAAAGTGATGTTTAACAAAATATCTACCGGAGCCCTCAGCGATTTAGAAAAAGTAACTAAGCAAGCACGAGCTATGGTTACCATTTACGGTTTAAATGATGAAATAGGTAACCTTACGTATTATGATTCATCTGGTCAAAACGAATATGGGTTTTCCAAACCCTACAGTGAAGAGACTGCCAGAAAAATTGATCAGGAAATTTCTAAAATTATAGAAGAACAATACAAAAGGGCTGTGGATCTGCTAGATAAAAACAAGGATAAACTTATTGCCTTAGCAGAACGATTGTTAGAAAAAGAAGTTATCTTTAAAGATGATTTAGAAAAAATATTTGGAAAAAGATCTTTTGATAAAGAGTTTGATGAAAAAGGTCAGGAAATACAAGTTGACATAGTAGAACAAAATAAAGTGGATAAAAAATCCGAAGAAGAAGATAACAAACAAATTTAGAATCTCTCTTCTATTTGGTTAACTAGAAAATTGAAGTTTTGTAAAGATTGATGGGCCTATTTGATAAACTTTTTGGTGGGGGAAAGAAAACAGCCTCCAAAGAAACAACGGAGACAAGAGGTCAGCACATGCCCGATCTAAACATACCCGTAGACGAAAAGTTCACTATCAACTTTAAAAAAAATGGCGGTAAATTCCTTTATTGTGATTCCCTAGATGAGGTAAATAAAACATTACAGAGTATTATCCAAGAAAACCATTGGGAAGAACAGCCTTTCTTTACAATGGATGTAAGGTTAGAGCATAAATTTTCCAAACAGGGAATTACTTTCACAGATAAATCCAACAAAAGTGAAATTTTCTTTACCACCTGTGAGCATCTCATAGCACAAAACGGCTCTATTTTAGTGTGCTCTAATCAACTTAACGAGAAGAAACTAAATGAGGTACCGGACAACCTCATTGTATTCGCTACTACAAGTCAGTTGGTAGAATCTATCGGAGAGGGTTTAAAGCTTATTAAAAAAAAATATAAAGACAGTATTCCCGCAAACATTACCACTATCAAACATTTTATGCCTTCAATTGCCAACAAGGAAGATTTTCTTACCTATGGCAGTAGTTCTAAAAATTTGTACTTATTACTTCTGGAAGATCTTTAACATGAAAGAAATTCTTAGACGTCTTATTACAGGGGCAATTTATGTTACACTGTTACTTTCCGCAATATTTTTGAGCTCAGATGCTTTTGATTTTTTATTTATGATATTTGGCTTAGCTTGTCTTTATGAGTATAAGCGCTTAATTGGGTTAAGAGGTTATCATGTTTTTATTGCCTATCTCTCCTTATGGTGGGGATATATCTATATTATACATGACAAACATTTAATAAATATTTTGATGTTCCTTACCATTCTTGTTAACTTTGGATTACTCATATATCTATTTTCCAAAAATATAACAGTGTTGAGTACCTTTCAAAAATTCATTGTTGGTTTGTTCTACATAGGTGGTGGTTGCATTTTTCTAACTATGATTCCCTACAAAAATGATGATTTTGCTAAATTTTTGATTTCGGGAATATTCATTCTCATTTGGGTAAATGATTCATTTGCTTATGTTGTTGGAAAACTGATTGGACGCACAAAATTATTTCCAGAGGTCTCACCAAAAAAAACTGTTGAAGGTGCCGTTGGAGGTTATATTTTTGCACTAATTGTAGCCTATTTTCTCGCAACATATGAACCCAATTTAACCCTTACGCAATGGTTTATTTTGGCTACTGTTGTTGTTATAATGGGTAATTTAGGCGATTTGATTGAGTCTAAATTTAAGAGAGTAGCAGGAATTAAAGATAGTGGTGCCATTTTACCGGGTCATGGCGGTATGTTAGATCGTTTGGATAGTATGGTGTTTGCCGCCCCGTTTGCCTATTTAACTTTAAATATTTTCTATTATGTTTCATAAAGAAGGCCAAAAAATAATATTGATTAGCTTTTTCCTTATTAGCAGCATTATACTTGTATCTCATTTTTTTATTGATGTTTTCTGGCTTCGTACTACATTACAAGTGCTTATGCTGCTCATTTTTATTTTGATTCTTCAGTTTTTTAGAAATCCTGTTAGAAATGCTCTGAAAAATTTTAATGAGATTCTTGCTCCAGTAGATGGAAAAGTTGTGGTCATCGAGGAAGTAGAAGAAAATGAATATTTTAAGGGTAGACGCAAACAGGTATCCATTTTTATGTCTCCAATTAATGTACATGTTACCCGATATCCAGCCAGTGGTCAAATTACCTATTCTAAATACCATCCGGGAAAATATTTGGTTGCTTGGCATCCCAAATCCAGCGAAGAAAATGAACGCACAACCGTAGTTATTAAAACTCCAAAGTTTGGTGAAATTATGTACAGGCAAATAGCTGGTGCTATGGCTCGACGCATTGTAAACTACGCTGAAGAAGGACAAAGTGTCCAGCAAGGAGAGGATTCCGGATTTATTAAATTTGGTTCTCGGATAGATTTATTCTTACCTTTAGATTGCGCTATTACCGTAAAATTAAATCAGAAAGTTGTAGGGGCTAAAACCTGTATTGCAACTCTTTTAGTAAAGGATGACAAAGAATGAAAAACTAAGTGCCGATTTTAAAACGGCTGTTCAACTTGTAAATGACTTTCAAAATCCTTTACCTGCGGATTTATTGTTAAAACTATATGCATACTACAAAATTGCCAACCAAAACTTTGAACATCCGGGAAGTAAAACCCCTTTAATTAACGCTTTTAAATCAAACGCTCTCTTCCAGGCAAAAAATATTGGTCCGGAAGAAGCTATGAAAAAATATATTCAGCTGGTTAAGAAGGAAATTAAGGTTAAAAAATAGCTCCGCCTGTTATTCGTATAGCTGAGTCCTATCTGCCTCGCAAAGCGCTAAGAAGAGACTGCCTAACTTCTCTGTAACGGCCTTAAAATAAGCCTCTCCCTTTTCCTTTGTAGCATGCATAGGATTTCCCACACCGGTATCTTCACTAATTTGAGACCATTTTCTTTCTGCCCATACCCAGCCCTCTGAAAACGCTTTTATTTTGTGATTTTTAGATTTACCACTTCCCCAATTTTCCAGAGGAAGCACTAAATCCGGCCGTAAGTAAAGCATTAAACTGGTTTCCATTTCATCTGCATGATCCCCTTTTTCATCAAAAAACTGGCTTTTGTCCAAAGACTGGAACCAATTGGAAAAACAAATAAACATTTTTGGAAACATAAGCCCCAACTCCCTTACTAAAGGCTTAAAATCATTACCGCCATGGCTATTAAAAATCAAAAGTTTATAAATACCTTGCCGATTTAAAACCTCAATAATATCCTTCAAAATAGCAAATTGTGTACTTGGATTTAGATTAATATCCAAATAAATATCAGATTGCCCCGTATTCACACCAAACGGTAAAGTTGGTAATACCACAACCTTAGCTCCTTTTTCCCAAGCAATTTTAGCCGAAGCCGCTGCTATGTAGTCAGATTCATAGATATCTGTTGCATATGGCAGATGATAGTTATGAGCCTCAGTAGCGCCCCACGGCAAAACCGCTAACTCAAATTTACTGTCATTAATTATTTTCCAATTGGTTTCTGCTAAAATGTATGGCCTCATA
>CAYTDS010000019.1:14231-17500 GCA_964436555.1 uncultured Flavobacteriaceae bacterium
CCAAACTGATAACCATTTGAAAAACAATATAACTGCTAAAAAACAAACTTGCTTCTGTTCGATATTTTTGAAAGTTATAAACGTCTTTTATGGTATCAATAGGATACTTTTCTCTCACATCTAATGGACGCCAACCTGTAGGCATAAACCAAATACGTATTTTATCCCAATACTGTTTGGTTCTCCATGCATCTTTTAATAAACTCCAAAAATGTTGAAAGTTAATAATCATGGGGTTCCAAGTAGCAGCAGGTTTCAATACTCCATACTGGGGCTCAACATTATTTAGCTCTTCTTGAAAAGTACCGAAAATTCTGTCCCAAATACACAAAATCTGACCCAAATTTTTATCAATATACTCGGGATTTATTGCATGGTGTACTCTATGCTGAGAGGGAGTTACTATAATGTATTCTAACCATCCCAACTTGCCAATATGTCGCGTGTGGTACCAAAATTGAGCAAATAAATGAATAGGAGCTAAAATGGCGATAATCTGACTGGGAACTCCCAGAATAGCAGCGGGAATAAGAAACAACGAAAAATACCCAATAAGGTTGGAAATAGGTTGCCGCAGTGCACATGCTAAATTAAATTCCTCGCTACTGTGATGTATAACATGCTGGTTCCAAAAAATATTAACTTTATGACTGAGTCTATGATTCCAGTATCCTGCAAAATCCAATACTATAAATCCAATAATCCATAGTGCCCAATTAGCCTTGAGGGATATCACTGCCAAATGATCTAATAAAAAAGGATACGAAATAACAATAAAAACCAGTCCAATAGAATCTTTTATAATATTAGTTAGACCGGAACTAATACTGGAAACCGTATCCATAACCGTATGCGTTTGTTTCTTAAAAAAGTATCCATAAGAGATTTCCACCACCAAAAGGAAAATAAAAAAAGGAATTGCGTATAGGAGCGCGTTAGCGTATGTTTCCATAAATTAGAGTACCCTTTTAACAAATATAAGAAATTCGGTTCTTTATTAAATAGTCCAAAAATCAAATACGGGTTATATTGCACAGAGTCAATTTAGAGTAAAAGGGGCCGTGGTTGTTTTAGTATTAATAAGTGTAGGATAAAGAATTAATTATAACGAATCTTCTTCAATTTTCAGAATAAAGCCTCCACCATGAACATTATCTATTTTAACAGTGCTATCCTCACTTAGATATTTTCTGAGATGCGTTATAAAAACATTTAAACTTTTTTTATTAAAATAATCATTCTTCCCCCAAATAGTTAGTAAAATATCCCTGTGACTACATAATTGATTTTGATGCATCGCCAAATAAACCAGTAATTCGTTCTCTCGGCTGGTTAAGTGTTGGATCTTATTTTTAAAAATAAGTTGTTGATTTAAGCGATTCAGGGTATAATTTCCTATTTTATATAAATCATTTTGCTTTTCTTCTTGTTCCGGTTTTACCAACCTATTTAATAAAGATTCTATCCGTACCACCAATTCTTCTTCATCTATCGGTTTTTTTAAATAGTCTACTGCCCCCAGTGCAAAACCTTTTAATACATCTATTTTTAATGACCTTGCAGTTAAAAAAATAAAGGGTAGTAGTGGATGTTGCGCCTTTATTTTTCCGGCCATTGCAAACCCATCTATATCCGGCATCATCACATCCAAAATAACCAAATCAAAAGCATTAGACTCTAATTGCTTTAACCCATCTTGACCCGTCTTTGACCACGCGATATCAAAACCTTTCATCTGGAGATATTCTGAAAGTAGATATCCTAAAGAAGCATCATCCTCAATTAGCAAAAGTTTATATTCTTGTTTCATCTCTTTAATAATGGAATCATTATAGTCATTGTTGTACCCTTTTCCAGTTCACTTTCCAACTTAATTTTTGCCTTGTGGCCATCTATTACACGCTTAACATAGCTCAGACCCAAACCGTATCCCTTTACCTTGTATAGGTTTCCGTTAGTAACCCTGTAATACTTTTGAAAAATTCGCTTTTGATCTTTTTTACTTATGCCTTTACCCTTATCACTAACTGCAATAACTAATTTATTATCAAGAGTATATGCATTTAAACCTATTTCCGCCCCATCTGAATATTTTCTGGCGTTATCTAACAAATTATTGATTGCATTTTCCAAATGAGAAATTTCTCCTTTCAGTATATACGGCCCACCTTCCAAAGAGTAGGAGAATGTTATACCCTCTAAGGTGGTCAAGGCAGAGAACTCTTCACAAATATTTTGTAAAACCGGTAATAAATCAATTTTTGTTAATTGAAAAACATTTTTTCTACCCTCCAGACTACCGAGTTCCAATACTTTATCAATATGCCCATTAAGTCTTTCTAATTCATGTTTAATTATTCCTATAATCGGCTTCTTTCTCTCGGAAATATCCTCTTCAAGAATTTTCGTAGCAAGACCTATCGCAAAAACAGGAGTTTTTAATTCATGGGTTAAATTATTTACAAATTCATTTGTTGTTGTAATAACATTTCGCTGCCAGTAAAAGGAACGCAATACCCATATGACCACTGCGATAATTGCCAAAATAAAGATTAGACTGGGAATGGTAAGTCCGTTTAGCTGAAACAAAAAATAGGTATTAATATCCTTGAATTGCAATTCCAGTAGTAACCTTTTATCTACAAGCAAAGGCAAGTAACCATCCAATTCAATGGGATATCTATTAAGCCTTTCATTTTCTGGAAATACCTTAGGAGAACTTAGATAGTTTATGGAGTCTTGTGCAACCAAAGAATATGAGAAATCAGTTTCAATCCCATTCTTCACAAGGCGCTCTGCAATAAAATCGTTAAGATAGTGACTTGAAGCATCTTGAACACTATCCAAACCTAATTTAAAGAAAGAAGCATCGCGGGTAATAGCCTTGCCCACCAAAAAAGTAAGTTGGTCCTTTTGCGATAGATCTTCCTTAATATCCTGAGTGGCCTGCGCTATTTTTCTGTTGAACTGAATTTTAGCCAAATTAAGACCTATCTCAAGATACCTGTATTGAATAAAAGCCAACCCAAGAACTGAAATGATAAAAATGGCTATATATATTTTTCTTTTTTTCAAATTTATGGCACTAAGTAACTCAAAAAAGATTTTTTTTTAGCATAATTAAGCTTTTATTAATCTCATTAGTTTTTTATTAACATCTTTGATTTATCCTTAATCTCTGAGCCTAAAATTATAAAATACATTTGCTCTTAAGTTTAGTTATTTATTAAAATTGTGTAGCGCAATCTTAAAAATAGAATACCAAAAAA
>CAYTDS010000020.1:0-17203 GCA_964436555.1 uncultured Flavobacteriaceae bacterium
GCGAGTTTAACATCACATGTAAAGAGGTAATTACTTATTCAACCGTTTTAACACCGCAAACATTTCATGAAATTTTTGATGGTGTCCTTTTTTTTAGTCCTAGCGGTGTATGCAGCTATTTTCAAAGTAACACTTTGGGAAATGGGGTGGCTTTCTGTATTGGTCCTACTACAGCAGAAGAAGCTAAAAAGTATACCAATAGGATAAAAATTGCAACCCACAGCACCATTGAAAATGTTATTCAAAAAGCAATATATTATTTTAATTCCTCAACATAATTGAAGACGATATTTAAAAATGAGCATAAAAAACGATTTATTTCTTAGAGCACTTAAAGGGGAAATTGTAGAACGCCCCCCTGTATGGATGATGCGACAAGCAGGACGCTATTTACCGGAATTTATGGAAATCCGGAAAGAGTTCGATTTTTTTACCCGTTGTCAGACCCCGGATTTGGCATCCGAAATTACGGTGCAACCCATTCGTCGATTTGGTATGGATGCAGCTATTCTCTTTTCGGACATTTTGGTGATTCCGCAAGCCATGAATATTGAAGTACAAATGAAACGGAATTTCGGACCCTTTTTACCCAATCCCATACGCTCCCAAAAAGATGTAGATAGTGTAATAGTACCTAATGTAAATGAAGCTTTGAATTATGTGATGCAAGCTATAAAAATGACTAAAGAAAAGCTCGCGAACGAAATTCCGCTAATCGGCTTTGCAGGTTCTCCCTGGACAATTCTATGTTATTGCGTGCAGGGCGAAGGGAGCAAAACCTATGATAAAGCAAAGGAATTCTGTTTCACGCAACCTGTAGCGGCACATCAATTATTGCAAAAAATAACAGATACCACAATTGCCTACTTAAGAGCCAAAGTAGAAGCCGGTGTCAACGCTGTGCAGGTATTTGATTCTTGGGGAGGAATGTTGTCCCCCACCGATTATAAAGAGTTCTCATGGCAGTATATTCAGCAGATTGTAGATGCCTTAAAAGAGATAACTCCGGTAATTGTATTTGGAAAAGGCTGTTGGTTTGCACTCGGCGATATGGCAAAGTCAGGGGCAGCTGCCCTTGGGGTAGATTGGACATGCTCTGCAAGAAATGCACGCTATTTAAGCGGAGGGAAAATAACGCTACAGGGAAATTTTGATCCGGCACGCTTATTATCTCCACCAAATGATATCAAAAAAATGGTGACTCAAATGATCAATGAATTTGGAAAAGACCATTATGTGGCCAACTTAGGCCATGGTATTTTACCAAACATCCCATTAGATAATGCCAAAGCTTTTGTAGATGCTGTAAAGGAGTACAAAGCATAATTCTTGTACATTGTTTAAGTAACCCTTTCAATCCATAAAGGAAAAGATGAAAGATCAATTTTATAATTACATACAAAGCCTACAAAATACTATTTGTGATAGAATCGAGGAAGTAGACGGACAGGCTAAATTCCGGGAAGACATTTGGGATCGCCCCGAAGGTGGTGGTGGTCGTACTCGTGTTATAGAAAACGGGGCAGTTTTTGAAAAAGGAGGGGTAAATATTTCTGCCGTATATGGAGCACTTCCTGAGAGTATGCAAACTTACTTTGAAGTAAAAGACGCAGACTTTTTTGCTTGTGGACTTAGTTTAGTTTTACATCCAAAGAGCCCAATGGTGCCAACCGTGCATGCTAATTGGCGTTATTTTGAAATGTATGATAAGGAAGGGAATGTGGTTGATCAATGGTTTGGAGGTGGACAAGATCTTACTCCTTATTATTTGTTTGATGAAGATGCAACACATTTTCATTCCATTTGTAAACAGGCTTGCGATATTCATAACCCGCTGTTTTATCCCCAATACAAAAAGAAATGTGATTTGTATTTTTGGAATGCCCACCGAAACGAGGCGCGTGGAATAGGGGGACTCTTTTTTGATTATTGCAAACCTACAAAGGAAATGAACTTAACCGATTGGTATAATTTTGTGACAGAGGTTGGAAATAGTTTTTTGAATTGCTATATACCTATCGTTATTAAACGCAAGAATCTGAATTTCAATGACGCACAACGAACTTGGCAGGAAATTCGCAGAGGTCGATATGTGGAATTTAATTTAGTCCATGATAAAGGAACGTTATTTGGGTTAAAAACCAACGGCCGTATTGAAAGTATATTGATGAGCCTTCCTCCCCATGTGCAATGGCAGTATGATCATCATCCGGAACAAGGGACTGAAGAAGAAAGATTACTGCAAATTTTAAGAAACCCCAAAGATTGGATAGAGTAATCATTCCATTTCAATTAATTTTAAACCTAAGATATAAATCAAATGTTTCCACTAGTAAGAAATAGAAGATTACGAAGTAGTGAAGCTATCCGCCATTTGGTCCGAGAAACGATAATCACCCCGAGTGATTTTCTAGTCCCATTATTTGTGGTAGAAGGAAAAAACCTCAAGGAAGAAATTGACTCGATGCCCAATTATTACAGACTAAGTCTGGATCAGTTGGAAAAGGAGGTAAAAGAACTATGGAATATGGGGCTTTCTGCCGTACTCCTATTTGTAAAAGTTCCTAATGAACTAAAGGACAATAAAGGTACGGAAGCATTGAATCCCAAAGGTTTAATGCAACGAGCAATTAAAACCGTTAAAAATGCGTGTCCGGAGATGTTGGTCATGACCGATGTGGCTTTGGATCCCTATTCTATCTATGGTCATGATGGTATTGTGCACAAAGGCAGAATTTTAAATGATGAAACAGTAGAAGTATTAGCAGAAATGAGTCTGTCCCACGCCAAAGCAGGTGCCGATTTCGTTGCGCCGAGTGATATGATGGACGGGCGAATTCTTACCATTCGTGAGGCTTTAGAAGAGGAAGGTTACATCAATACCGGGATTATGAGTTATTCGGCAAAATACGCCAGTGCATTCTATGGTCCCTTTCGAGATGCATTGGATTCGGCTCCGGTAAATCAAAAAAATATACCCAAAAATAAAAGCACTTACCAAATGGATTCTGCAAATCGTTTTGAAGCTATTCGCGAAACACAAATGGACATTGATGAAGGAGCCGATATTGTGATGATTAAACCGGGGATTTGCTATTTGGACATCGTTCGGGAAATTAGAAACGAAGTAGATGTCCCTGTTGCCGTGTATCAGGTCTCAGGCGAATATGCAATGGTGAAAGCGGCAGCAGAAAAAGGTTGGCTGGATCATGATGCAGTAATGATGGAACAACTCATTGCCATTAAGCGGGCAGGCGCCAATATCATCGCAAGTTACTTTGCCAAAGACGCTGTTAAGCTGATGTGAAATAGCCGTATTTATGTGGACTCAATTTAGAATTTAATTAAATTAACTTTTTAATACAATGTATTTAAACAGCTTATTTAAAGTTAATTATAAAATAATTATACTCTTTAGTATTTTTCATTTCTTTATCTTTTCTCAATCCCAAAATATTTCCATCAATGAACCTAGTAAAATGGGTACATTAGAGCTATCTTCTTTGAGAAAATTGGGCTTCGACAGCGTCTTTGTGAATCAAAAGGTAGATTCAATTATTACAAATGGTATAAAAAGTCACGCCTTCCCAGGCGCACAGCTTTTGGTTTCCAAAAATGGTCGGATCGTCTTTCATAAGGCCTTTGGCTATCATACCTACGACAGTCTAACACCTGTGGCCTTAAATGATTTATACGATTTAGCATCAGTCACAAAAATTACCAGTGCGTTACCAGCTCTGATGAAACTGGTAGATGAAAAAAAATTGACTCTTGATAAACCCTTGAGTACATATTGGAGACCATGGAGATCCCAAAAAGACAAAAGAGATATAACTCTAAGACAAGTTTTGGCACATCAAGCGGGATTTTTACCTTACATAATTTTTTTAAATGATGTAAAAAAATCAAATGGAGAATTTAAAAGAAGATTCATTAATGCAACTCCCTCTAAAAGATTTAATAGTCCAGCTTACGACGGAATTTATATAAACAAAAGGTACAAATTAAGAATGTATCGAAAAATAAATAGATCTACTATAAGTAATGAAAAGAAATACGTTTATTCTGATTTACCCTTTTTGCTTTTTCCTGAATTGATCTCCCGCGTCAGCGGAATGTCTTATGAAACGTATTTACAAGAGTATTTTTATACCCCTTTGGAAACTACATTTACTTATAATCCAAAGATTAAAAACCTTCCTAATGCTATTTTACCCACAGAAGTAGATACTTTCTTCAGAAAAACATTAACGCATAAATGGGTTCATGACGAAAATGCAGCCCTTTTGGGCGGAATATCAGGCAACGCGGGCTTATTTGGCACTGCAGAGGATCTTGCAAAAATGATGCAGCTCTACTTGCAATATGGAATTTTTAACGGTAAACGTTACTTTTCGGAAGCGACTGTAAGAGAATTTGCAAGAGTTCAGTATCCGGAAAATGAAAACCGCCGCGGATTAGGCTTTGACAAACCATTGCTGAACAACGCAGAATTACCGATTTCCAAGGCATACCCAGCTCCTGAGGTTAGTCCGGAAAGCTTTGGCCATTCAGGCTTTACCGGCACATTTGTTTGGGCTGATCCTAAAAACCAATTGGTATTTATTTTTCTTTCTAATAGAGTTCATCCTACAAGAGCCAATACTAATATAACAAAACTTAATATTAGACCCGCCTTACAACAAGTATTCTATCAAGGACTAAATTCTCATTAAACAAACTACTATGGAAACCGCATTTGTAAAAACACCTTTGGGGATCGCTAAACTAGAAGGTAGTGAAAATGGTTTAAGCAGTATTACCGTTTTGGACTCCGATGAAAAACAGACCGATATTATTCCGGAATGTTTAGAAGATGCCGTTTACCAGCTTCAAGAATATTTTGAAGGGAAAAGGGAGTGTTTCACACTAGAATTAAATCCAGAAGGAACAGATTTTCAAAAAAAAGTTTGGTATGAACTACTAAAGGTTCCCTACGGAAAAACAATTTCCTATTTAGAACTATCCAAAAGACTTGGAGATGCAAAAGCTATCCGAGCAGTAGCCGCAGCAAATGGACAAAATCCCTTGTGGATTGTGATACCTTGTCATCGGGTTATTGGTAGCGATGGCTCCTTAACCGGTTACGCCGGGGGATTACATCGAAAAAAATGGCTATTAGAGCATGAGAGCCCCGCAAAACAGCAGCGTTTATTTAATCTTTAACAAAATACGTCGGTGCAAAAGGTATTGCAATATTCTTGAGTAATTCTCCAGACTCTGAAATGATGAGTACTCCTCCTTCTATACTCTCTCCATTATTCAATACACCATATCCCACAAAAAAAACATTTTGAAACTTACTGTATCCTTGAGAAACTAAAACGACGGGGTATCCCAATTCTGATTCAACTTGTGCAAAAAGGCTTAGTAAATCTAGGACAATATTGGTATTATCGTTCAAATCTAAAATCGCCGGTCCCGTTGTAAGTAAAAACGGTTGACTGTAGGCATAACTATAATACAATTTATTATTAGTCAAGATTCCGGACAAGGGTCCAGCAACAAATGTTTGATTTAAAGTTATTGGAAACTGTTTTTTTATTGCAAACGTATTAAAATCATATATCTCAAGGAGGGCATCTAGATTCATTACTGGCTTAATTACTGCCAAATCTCCGAAGTCGTCCAAAAGAATGCTTGGAGCGGTCTTTTCAAATTCTAATGTCGTTATAACTTGTTTTGAGTTGGTATTAAAAACTGTAATTTTATAGTTATTCAAACCATCCTTGTAGGTAATGAATAATTTTCCATTACTATATAGGGGTTGATATAAGTTCAAAATGTTGTTTTCCAATATTAGATCTTGAACCAGAAGGCCGCTTAAATCCACCGAGAGAACTCCTAAGTTAGTGGACCCAACAGGAGCATAAAAACCAAAAAAAACTGTGTTTTCAGTGTTTATTCCCCAAGAAATAGACCGTTGACCCGTATTAGTAAAAAAATTTTGAAATGTTTCTGAATTTCCCGTAACTAAATTTTTTCGGGCCAAGCTGAAACTACCGGAAGAAAAACTATAGAAAGATAACGTAGTTTGCAATTGTCTTAAAGTAAGGTAATCTGAATACACGCCCAATTCGTTGGATAGATTTTTGATTTCCCCGGAACCTACTAGCCCATTATAACGGTACTCGTAAGCGAAATCCAAATCTTCCCCGATAACAGTAAAACTTGGAAGATTAATTTCCTCCTCAGCCGGGATCACATCTTTGGAGCAGCCCATAAACAAAATCCAGACAAGCGCAAAAAACAAACTAAGCTTTATTCTCATAGCAAATATTCTAAAGCATTTTAAGATACAACTAAATTTTACAGCTCTCGTCTATTTTCAAGTTAAATATAAATGCCTTTCCAAATACTTTTAACCGACCTTTTGGTCGGCTTTAAGTAAGAAATACCATATAAGATAGTGAAATCTCACTTTTCAGCTTATTAACATGCTTTTTATCTACTACTAGCTTTAAAAAGATTAGAACTAATCTTCTAAAACCAACCCTATAGTCGGTTTAAGCTATTAGCGCCTTTATGTACTGCTTTGTAAGAATTTTCATTCGTAAGTCAATGTGTTAATATTAAATTTGTTTGTATATTCAGTAAAAATTTTATCTGTGGGTTTACTCTCATTTAAAGAAATTACCAGCAAAGCACAAAATGCGTTTGCACGATTTCCTGCAACTTTAATTTGGGTCTCGCTAGGCAGCTTTTACTGTATCTATAAAATTGGAATAGGTTCGTATGACTTTTTTGATAAGGAAACACCTGTATTACTTACCCTTATTTTAGGGGTGAGTTGGTTTATTGGTATTCAATTTTTTATAGAACAACTTAGCTCAACTAGGAAATGGCAGTGGTTAAAATTGGTTATTTTAGTACTACTCCTCTTGTTTTATTATCATCTACCGGATTTTGGCGAACATTCTATTAATCCCGAATTTGTTATTCGCTTTTTTCTTTTACTTATTGCGGGACATCTCTTTGTGTTTTTTGCTCCTTTTGTTTTCAATTGGAATAAGGAGGCTTATTGGAACTATTTGAAGACTATAGGATATACAATAGGAAGAAGTGCATTTTTCTCCGCTGTGCTCTATCTCGGTCTGGTTTTGGCATTATTGGCGATCCAAGCCCTTTTCTCACTAAATATTCCAGACAGCTGGTTTGGACAACTGTTTGTGTTTTGCTTAGGCATAGTGAATACTTGGATATATCTTTCTGATTTCCCAAAAAATATATTGCAACAGACAACCATTGAATTTAACAAAGCCCTAGAAGTATTTGTAAAATATATTTTAATCCCTCTTATTATTCTTTATCTCATAATTCTATATTTCTATAGCTTTAAAATTTTATTTCAATGGGAACTTCCCAAAGGTTGGGTTTCCTATTTGGTTACGGCTCTTGCCTTTCTTGGCTTACAAGTTCAAGTTTTTATCCACCCTGTCCAAAAAGATTTAAAGTCTTGGACCATTAACAGGTTTTATCCCTGGTTTTATATTTTGCTGTTACCACTTATCATTTTACTTTTTGTAGCCATTTTTAGGCGCATTTATGATTATGGTATTACGGAAAATCGGTATTTGGTACTTGTTATTGCCTTTTGGATTTTAGGCGTGGCACTATACATGCTATTTAGTAAATCAAAGAATCTTAAGAATTTACCCGTTTCCCTTTTTGTGCTGGCAATTCTTAGCTCATTTGGTTTTTGGGGAGTATTTGAAGTGTCTAAGAAAAGTCAGATAAATCAATTCATAACTGTTTTTGAAAAAGTTACCAAAAATGACAAATTGGCTTCAAGAGAACAGTACGAACAATTAACATCGATTATAACTTATTTGGACAAAAGAGAAGCTGTTTATAAGCTAGATGAAATTATTGGTATTTCATTGACAACAAAAAAAAGCGATTCTCTTACACCAAAATTCCGCGCTTACGGCTATTTAGATCCCTCTATTATTCTGGATTCTTTGGATATTACCGTTGATCCGGATGATCCAACCGTTTATAAATCAACCGATGATTATTATAACTATTACGCCAATGACAAAACAAAAAACTTGAATATAGCAGGCTATACCCATTTATCGCCAATTAGACTAAACGGCTATGATGACAATAATCAAGAAATTGGACGTTTTAAAATTAGCTTTAATCTTCAAGAAAAAGTACTGATGCTTTGTTCTCAGAAAAACAATGAAAAGGCTATTGAACTGCGTTTTAAGGAAAAATTATCTGCCTTAACTAAATATGGGTTTAACTTGGAAAAAGTACCATCCAGTGAAATGCAAATACACGCTCAAAATGATACCCTGACTTTACAATTAATTTTTACAAATCTATCTTTTAATAAGAATAAAGACAGCATCGCCTTTAATTATGGTGAAGCGTTTCTCCTTTTAAAGCAGCAATGATATGTTAAAGAAAATAAATTTAGAGCACATTCTCTTCCTAGACATTGAAACTGTGCCTGAATGTGAAAATTTTAAGCAATTGGATGATGCCAAAAAGGAATTGTGGGAACAAAAATCTCAATATCAGCGCAAAGAAGAGTATACTCCTGAGGAATTTTATGAAAAAGCAGGAATATGGGCTGAATTTGGAAAAGTTGTTTGCATATCAGTAGGGTATTTTCTAATAAAAGGAACAGCCAGGAGTTTTAGAGTTACCACCTTTCATGGAGAAGAACGTAATCTTTTGAAGGATTTTAAGAACCTCTTAGAATCCAATTTTAATGCGGCAAAATACTTACTATGCGCTCATAATGGAAAGGAGTTTGATTTTCCTTTTATCGCCCGAAGAATGATTATCCATGGTATCAACTTACCTAATAAGTTAGACCTCTTTGGAAAAAAACCATGGGAAATATCACATTTGGATACCATGGAGCTATGGAAATTTGGAGATTACAAGCATTACACCTCCCTGAAATTAATGGCCAATGTTTTGGGAATAAAGTCTCCAAAAGAGGATATTGATGGTAGTATGGTACGTAATGTTTACTATAATGAAAAAGACCTTGATCGAATTATAAAATATTGTGAGAGGGACGTCATAACTATAGCCCAAGTTTTTCTTAGATTAAGAAATGAAGAAGTATTAAATGATCATGAAATTAATAGTGTTTAGTTCAAATAATGCCTATTTCAAAACTAACTTTTATAAAATTTGGTGCTTTTAGGACCCTCAGTGTCTTCTAATAATAGAATATACAATCCGGAGGACAGATTATTAATGTAAATACCTGAATCCCCTACAACTCCTTGTTTTAATACCGCCCCTGAAGTATTTAAAATACTGTAAGTAGCGGAAATAGAGGTGTTTCCTTCTACAACAATATACTCAGTTGCCGGATTAGGGAAAATAGAAATCCTGATGTTTTCTTCATAAGACAAGGCAGTATATTCTAAAAAACTAATGAGTTCAGTCTCAGTACCCAAAAAAGTAAATTCGTTCTCAGCACTAAATCCGGATGATAAATTCTCCGTGCAAGTAGTTCTTATACGCAATTTATAATTTACTTCATTTCTTAAATCCTGCAAAACAAGATGATTATCGGAGGTAAATTCAGTTACCCATGTCTCTGAATTTGCCTCGGCATACTGAACTTCAAAAATAGCATCTTTTAAAGGTTCCCAAGAAAGTTTAATAGTGTTTTGGGTCGGTTGTCCTAGTTCTATTGATGAAGGTGTTAATAGTGCACATTCCGTTACTGCAATTCCGGAGATTAATAATGAAAAATGCTGACTGGAGTTACTGAGATTACCTTTATGACTAACACGAATAATGTATTCCCCAGAAGCTCCTGTAATATCAATCTTTTCAAAAGGATCGACAACGTTGTCTCCCATATTAGCTTGGGCAGCGGCGTTTTTAGCATTTAATTTCCAAGGGTAGAAAGTAATTCCATCCTTAGAGATTCTTATATCCAAATCGTTCACAAGAGCCGGTGTTTCATCATTCAAAATTCCTTGATTTATATACTCTGAAGCTGGATCTGTCCAAGAAATTGATGCTTTTAAGTGAGTGTTTGCTGACGCATTTACTTTTATCTCGTAGGTTTGTCCATTATGAAGTTCCTCCTCTATAATTAAACTAGTATAATCTTTGTTTGTAATCATGTTAGCAGCTGACATTGTATTCATCACTCCCCAACCCATTTTATAGTCGGGTCCGGGTTCATTCACATCATCCGCACTGTGCAGCACCAGACCCTTTAACGTTGCAGCTCTCATAAAATTTCCATTTAACTTTTCATAATATTGTTGTAACAACAACATAGAACCTGTAATACCTGGCGTAGCCATTGAAGTCCCAATAGAAGTAGCATAATCGAGGTTGCTCTTTGATCCGGTAGAATAAATACTTGCCCCAGCACCTGCGATATCCGGTTTAATACGACCATCATCCACCGGTCCAAAACTACTGTAACTTGTAACCGTTGCTTGGGTTAACCTACCTTTAGCATCTATCTTGGTATCTGCGGCAGCAACAGTGATTCCATTTTTAGAAAGTGCAAACCCCAGCATTAAATCAAATCCATCTGTATTTTTTCCGTAACTAGGTGCATCATTATCGCCCAATCTTTGTGAATTTCCTGCAGCCGTAACCATTAAATAAAAAGGAGCATGGTACATAATTTGATCCCAATCCTGAGATACCTGTATGTAAGATCCAAAATACCAATCCGGAACTCGATTGGTCTGAATTCCATACGAATGGTTAGATAATAATAGCCCGTTCGCCGCGGCCTCCGCTACTTCAATTCTATCTCTGGTCCAATCATGTGAAATAGCTTCTGCTTGATAGGCAACCCCCTTAGCCTTTTCCTTAACTCCAGAAGCAATCAAAGTACCGGTTACCATAGTGGCATGAAAATTTGTAGTATTTGTTTCATCCCCTACGGATACTCTGGTATCAAATTCCTGATGGGTTGTTAAAGCAACACCACCGTCCCAAATTCCAACTTTCATTCCATCTCCGGCAATTCCAAGATTTAATAATCCAGACTGGTACAATGCATTTGCTCTAGACACATTATTTACATAGTCACTGTAGGTTGTATAGTAAATAGGGGTGCCATCAGTACCAATATCTTGCAACTCCGCATAGCCACCATTAGCAAATGATTCTGAAATTTTCCAACCATTTGCCTTAGCCAAACGAGATATGGACTCTTGTTGACTTTCAAAATTTCCTTTTAAGGTTTTTGTAAACGAACTCAGCTTGGAAGATTGAGATTGCCTTTTAATTTTATCTATTTGATCATTAGTTTGACCAAAAGAAATTAAGCAACCCATAAACAATACCATAAAACTTGAAAGAAAACAAATCTTTATATAACTGGATTCGCTGTAGCCCATAATTTCAATTAAGTAAGAATTGGACTACAAATATATTAATATCCAGATGTATAATCGATAAAAAGCCTGATATTTTCGATGAAATACCATCAAAACTTGCACTGCATATAAAATCCCCCGTCTCACAACATAAAAAATATTGAAATCCGAAAAATTAAAAGGTTTTAAATTTTATTAAAAACACACCGAAACATCCATATCACATAGCTCTCAAAAAATCTATTTCTTGCTTGGGTATTTACTAAATTTGCTTTATAAACAATTCTATGCTAGAAAAGAAAACTATCAAC
Organism: uncultured Flavobacteriaceae bacterium; assembly: GCA_964436555.1. GTDB lineage: Bacteria > Bacteroidota > Bacteroidia > Flavobacteriales > Flavobacteriaceae > Aurantibrevibacter. The sequence goes on from CAYTDS010000020.1 coordinate 11,684, forward strand.
TATGAACGGGTGGTACTTATTGGAGTTATTAATAAGGAGCAAGATGAAGAAAAAGTAAATGAATACTTGGATGAATTAGAATTCCTTACTTACACAGCTGGCGGAGAGGTTACAAAAAGGTTTATTCAGCGAATAGATTTACCAAACCCCAAGACCTATATTGGCAGTGGTAAAATGGAAGAGGTAGAAGCATATGTAACCACCCATGAAATAGGTTCAGTTATTTTTGATGACGAATTAACTCCGGCCCAGCAGCGAAATATAGAAAAGCAGTTGCGCTGCAAGATCTTGGATAGGACAAGTCTAATCTTAGATATTTTTGCACAACGTGCGCAGACCAGTTATGCAAGAACCCAAGTTGAACTTGCACAATATGAGTTTCTACTTCCCAGACTTACAGGTTTATGGACGCACTTAGAGCGTCAAAAAGGTGGGATTGGAATGCGCGGACCTGGAGAAACTGAAATAGAAACGGATAGGCGTATTGTCAGAGAACGAATATCCTTACTCAAAAAAAAGCTACTGAAAATAGATAAGCAAATGGACACTCAACGGGGTAACCGTGGCGCTCTTGTTCGTGTAGCCCTTGTAGGCTATACTAATGTTGGTAAGTCTACCTTAATGAACGTTATAAGTAAAAGTGAGGTTTTTGCGGAAAATAAACTTTTTGCAACTTTGGACACCACGGTTCGGAAAGTAGTTATTGGCAACCTTCCCTTTCTTTTAAGTGATACTGTAGGATTTATTCGAAAATTACCAACACAATTGGTAGAAAGCTTTAAAAGCACTTTAGATGAAGTGCGTGAAGCCGACCTACTACTCCATGTCGTAGACATTTCGCATCCACAATTTGAAGAACAAATAGACGCCGTAAACCAAATTCTAAGTGAGATCGATAGTGCAGATAAAAAAACCATCATGGTTTTTAATAAGATAGATCAATATGAGCATGAAACTATTGATGCAGATGATTTGATGACCGAAAAAACATTTCATCATTTCACAATTCAGGAATGGAAACACACCTGGATGCAACGTGTTGGAAACAGAGCTTTGTTTATCTCTGCAATTAACAGAGAAAACCTAGAAGAATTTAGAAAACGGGTATATGATGAAGTTAGGGACATACATGTTACCCGCTTTCCTTACAATAATTTCCTATATCCAGAGCATTTAGATGAATATTAGCCGTATTTAAGCCATATTAATACTGTAGTTTATCGGAGAAATTGTACTGTTAATTTTTTTGCCACAATTTCCGTTAGGTTCACAACAAAAATTTAGTAGTGAACAGAGGCTATATTATCTTTACAAAGTATTTAAGTAATAGTGTTTATCCCCAAATTGAACATCTGCTTAATAAAATAAGTGCATTATTTCCCCAAATTGGCACTAACCTACAACAGTTTAAAAAAGCCTTCCTGTGAGAAGGCTTTTTTGTCTATTTACCCCATAAAATCAATTTACCTAAGGAAGTCTTATCTGATTTTTCTCAAATCATTTTTAAGCAATCTCCCAATAATTTTATAAGATTTGTTGACAGCCTTAATTTAAATCTCATATAACATTCAAAAAAAATAACTGAAATTTCTAAGTTTCCTTGGGATACTATATCTTTATGAAAATTGAGTTTATTTAAAATAATCCATCTAACTTTTATTTAAGTTCACCTACTGTGGAAGAACACTATCATAAATGGTACTCCCCTATTTTGGGAAAGGACATGGAGATGTTGGTTTATGGTCATTGGGGATATCCAATAATAATCTTTCCAACAACTCGAGGGCGGTACTATGAAAGTAAAGATTTTAAGCTCATAGACTCGGTTTCTTGGTTTATTGAGCAGGGCAAAGTAAAACTATATTGTTTAGATAGTATTGACGAGTATAGTTGGTACAACAGATCTATCCACCCAGCAGATCGTATAAAAAATCACATCCTATATGATAAAATGGTTATGGAGGAAGTTGTAGGAAGAATTCAACACGAATCCCCAACAGGTAAAGTAGCAGTAGCAGGCTGCAGTTTTGGTGGATATCACGCCTGTAATTTTGCTTTTAGGCATCCTGAAAAAGTAAGTCATCTTTTTTCTATGAGCGGAGCTTTTGATATTAAATCGCAATTAGATGGATATTACGATGAAAATGCCTATTTTAATAATCCGGTAGATTTTATTCCCAATATGCAAAATGACGAAGTATATAAAATGAACATTATTTTGGGGACAAGTGAATATGATATTTGTTTAGGTGCTAACCTAAACATGTCAGAAATCTTAAAAAGAAAAGGTATAGGTCATTGGTTAGATAACCGTCCTTCCGAACCACACGATTGGCCTGTTTGGCGCGCTATGTTTCCCCATTATTTGTCTTTTCTTTAAGTAATATAAATTTAAACCGCTATGAAAAAAATTGGTATTTTATTCGGACAAGAAAATTCTTTCCCTCAAGCCTTTGTGGAAAGCGTAAATCAAAAAAATATAAAAGGTATTCAGGCAGAATTAGTTACCATAGATATGGTAGCTCAGGCGATGCCTACGGACTATGCGGTTATTATAGATCGCATCTCGCAGGACGTTCCATTTTATCGTGCCTATTTAAAAAATGCTGCAATCAACGGAACAGCTGTAGTAAATAACCCTTTTTGGTGGAGCGCCGATGAAAAATTCTTTAATAATGCCTTAGCTGTTAAAATAGGGGTCCCTGTACCTAATACCGTATTACTCCCCTCCAAAAAAAGGCCGGACGACACCAATGAAAACTCCTTTAGAAACCTCACCTTCCCATTGAACTGGGAAGCTATGTTTAATTATATCGGCTTCCCAGCATACATGAAACCTTTTGCAGGCGGCGGATGGAAGAATGTGTACAAACTAAACAATGCTGAAGATTTTTTTGCAAAACACGAAGAAACCGGACAACTGGTAATGATGTTGCAAGAAGAAATTATTTTTGATTCTTATTTCCGCTGCTACTGTTTGGGAGGTAAAGAAGTTCGAATAATGCAATATGAGCCACGTAACCCACATCACTTACGTTATGTTTTGGATGGCCCCCCAATAGACAAAAAACTGCTAGCAAAAATAGAAAAATATACCCTTCTGCTTAATAAAGCGCTAGGGTATGACTTTAACACGGTAGAGTTTGCCGTCAGGGATGGCATCCCTATAGCCATTGATTTTTGTAATCCTGCACCTGATGCCGACATTAACTCGGTAGGACAGGAAAATTTTGATTGGGTTGTTGAAGCTGCTGCAAGAATGGCTATTGAAAAGGCAACAAAACAAAAATCCGGACAACTTAATTTAACCTGGGGCACTTTTATTTCCAACGCCGTCGCTGCCCCTGAAGCAAAAAATACTATAAAAACTAAATCCCCTTCCCAAGCAAAAGTCACACCCATAGCTCCTAAAAAAACAGCTGCAAAAGCCAGTACAGCTAAAATTTCCGAAGCAAAAGTTATAAATAAAAAGACTGCAGTAAAAACACTAGTTAATAAGGTTTCGGACACAAAAGCCAAAACAGCAACTCCAAAAAAGCCTACAAAGAGAAAATAAAATTATAATGAGTTCTGTAAATCAACATCGTATGGATTTTACTTTGGGAGTTGAAGAAGAATATCAGGTCATAGATCCTGTTACACGTGAGCTTGCATCACATGAACAAAAAATTGTAGAGGTTGCAGACAGTATTCTGGAAGGGCAAATAAAAGCGGAGATGCATCAGGCAGTAGTAGAGGTAGGCTCTATAATTTGCAAAGACATTGTTGAGGTACGGCAACAAGTAACTCAATTACGCAAAACAATTTCCGAGGTAGCACATAGTCTTGGGTTTCGCATAGCAGCAGCAGGCACTCATCCTTTCTCTGAATGGGAAAAGCAACTCATAACCGTGCATCCCCGTTATGATGAAATTGTGCAAGAATTGCAGGATGCTGCCAGATCCAACCTCATCTTTGGGCTGCATGTTCATGTAGGAATCCAAGATCGTGAAATGGCTATTCATATCTATAATTCTGTCCGCTATTTTTTACCTCATATTTATGCTCTCTCAACCAATTCTCCTTTTTGGGAAGGGAGAAATACCGGATTTAAATCCTTCAGAACCAAAGTATTTGATAAATTTCCTAGAACAGGGATTCCGGATTACTTTACAGATGCAGGAGAATATGAAAGATATATAGACCTTTTAGTTAAGACAAAATGTATAGATAATGCTAAGAAGATATGGTGGGATGTTAGGGTTCACCCTTTTTATCCCACTATTGAATTTAGAATCTGTGACGTGCCATTAACGGCAAATGAGACTATTGCTATTGCGGCATTAATACAGGCTCTGGTGGCCAAACTCTACAAGTTAAGAAGGAGTAATCTTAACTTTATGATTTACAAAAGAGCCCTAATTAACGAAAATAAGTGGCGGGCTTCACGTTATGGCCTCGATGGAAAAATGATTGACTTTGGGAAATCGTGTGAAGTGGAAACAAAAGATCTTATCCTTGAGTTGCTTGATTTTGTGGACGATGTAGTGGATGAGTTAGGTAGCAGGCAAGAAATAAATTACATACAAGAGATATTAAAAAATGGAACAGGCGCTGATAGACAATTGGCTGTTTATGAAAAAACTAAGAGTTTAACGGCTGTTGTTGATTTTATAACAGAACAGACCGTTTTAGGAGTTTAGCGGTACTTTTGTAGCATGAAGCAACCAAAAATTAAAATTGCAGTAATAGATCTTTACAATGGAATTTCCAATCAAGGAATACCCTGTATTAAAGAATTGCTTGATAGTTATCATGCTGTTCTTGATTATAACTTTTATGACCTTCGCTTTAAAAATGAAATCCCCAATACCGATTATGATATTTATATATCCTCCGGAGGACCAGGCAATCCTTTAGAAGGAGACGGTATTTGGGATAAAAACTATTACACTCTATTGGATAATTTATGGGAGATAAACCAAGCCGACCAGGGAGCTAAGAAATTTATGTTCTTTATCTGCCATTCGTTTCAAATGGCTTGCCATCATTTTGGATTGGCGGAAATAGCAAAACGCAGATCGCCCTCTTTCGGGATTTTACCCATACACAAAACAAAAACAGGAAAATCCGATTCCCTTTTAGCAGCACTTCCAGACCCGTTCTATGCTGTAGAATCCCGTGATTGGCAAATAATTCAACCTAAACTAAGGGTTTTTGAAGATCATGGTGCACGGATTTTAGCCTTAGAAAAGATACGCACCCATGTAGAGTATGAACGTGCAATCATGGCAGTGCGATTCTCACCTGAATTTGTAGGAGTGCAGTTTCATCCAGAGGCAGAACCTGTGCGTATGAAGACTCATTTTGCAAAAACGGAAAACAAGGACAAAGTTATTGCAAACTATGGTGAATCCAAATATGAGCAAATGATGGATTTCATAGATGACCCTGATAAGCTCCAGCAAACTTACAAAGGAATTTTACCCAATTTTTTAGAAGATGCATTTCTAAAACTGGGAGTATCAGAGAAAATATTCT
>CAYTDS010000021.1:0-4397 GCA_964436555.1 uncultured Flavobacteriaceae bacterium
GTAAATAAACATACTTAACCTACCAAATCACTAGGGTATAAAATAGTACTTAAAGTAAGTATTAGGGACCCCCAAATCCTTAAAAAAAGGTTTATACCACAATAATCACGAGGTTCACAACAATAATTTCAAAAAGAAGATAGATGAAACTACTTTAGCTATGTAATTAAAACGAATAACAATTTTTTCATTTTCATATAGTGTTCTCGATAAAAGAGTCTTGTCAGCCGATGAGACTCTTTTTGGTTTACAATCCCTCGCCTATTCAACCTCAGCTTCTACAGAAAACAAGTTTACATTATAAAAAACTAAGGTATCCATTTGTTTTTACCGAAATCGGGCTTTCGTTTCTCTAAAAAGGCATTTCTGCCTTCTTTAGCTTCCTCTGTCATGTAGGCTAAACGTGTAGCTTCTCCGGCAAATACTTGCTGACCCACCATGCCATCATCAGTCAAATTCATGGCAAACTTCAACATTTTAATGGATGTGGGTGATTTAGCCAATATTTCCTGGGCCCATTGATATGCCGTAACTTCAAGATCCTTATGAGGAATAACAGCATTCACCATCCCCATTTCAAAAGCTTCTTGAGCAGAATAATTTCGACCTAAGAAGAAAATCTCTCTTGCCTTTTTTTGTCCTACCATTTTTGCTAAATAAGCGGATCCGTATCCACCATCAAAACTAGTTACATCGGCATCAGTTTGTTTAAAAATGGCGTGCTCTTTACTGGCCAAGGTAAGGTCACAAACTACATGCAGACTATGTCCGCCACCGACCGCCCAACCGGGAACAACGGCAATGACCACTTTGGGCATAAAACGAATTAACCGTTGAACCTCTAAGATATTTAAGCGGTGCATTCCATCTTCTCCAACATATCCCTGCTCTCCCCTGACTTTTTGGTCGCCCCCACTACAAAATGAATACACCCCGTCTTTGGAAGATGGGCCTTCAGCGGAGAGCAAAACAACTCCAATGGTAGTATCTTCCTGAGCATCATAAAACGCCTGGTATAATTCGCTGGTCGTTTTGGGTCTAAACGCATTGCGCACATTGGGCCGATTAAAGGCAATCCGTGCTACTCCGTTACTTTTTTTATAGGTGATATCGGTAAATTCTTTTGCTATTTTCCAATTAATTTCTTTCATTTTTTGATTTTCCTTTTTACTATATAAAGATACTATTTACCAGGTATAATCCTGTGCAATACTTTTTACACGAAATAACCTTGGAATTATTGATTTTTTAATTCAATCCATTTTGCTAAATATTTTGTACTTGTCATAGTATGATGGTTTAACATGGAACCGATAAAATTCTGATTTCTATGAGATTTTAAATCGTCTTGAAGACGCTTAACCCTACTTTTTAATGAATTTATGTGTTCTTCTTTCCTAAAACATTGATTGATTATCGCAGCACCATAATCTTGACTTCTTTTCCATTGCTGTGAATCTGAGTATAACAGGACCGCTTTTTCAGAGAACTGCTTTGGTTCATTTTCAATAAATCCGCTCCATGGGAGGTCGGCATGCATCCCTTCTGCGCCAATACTTGTTGTAACGTTTGGAGTACCACACTGCATTCCCTCAATTAATTTCCCCTTGAGTCCGGCTCCAAACCGCAGAGGAGCCAGATTAACTTTTGCCCCTGACAATACTTTTTTGGCATTTGGAGTCCATCCCATAATGTGAAATCCATCTTTAGGGCGATGCATTTGCTTTATAAAATCGGGAAAATACGACCCGTAAATACGTAAGTTAACAGTGGGGAGTGATTGTCTTATCAAGGGCCATAGCTCCACTTTTAGCCATTTGATGGCATCAACATTAGGTTCGTGTTTTCCACTTCCTATAAAAATAAAGCCAGTTCTATCTTCAAAAGATGGCCATTGTGCTTTTTCATACTCGAATATCGGATTTAATAAGAATGGGAAATACAAAAGTAATTTAGGATTTATGCCTATTACTTCCTGCAAAAGTTGTACCTCGTAGGGAGAAATAATTAATGAACAATCAGATCTGTAAATACTGGCAATTTCTCTTTTAGTTTTGTCATGTTGTAACCAAACATCCAAAGTAAAGGGAATATCCGAGTTACTAGTTTGCTGACGAGCTGCTCTGAGGGAATGTAAATCTTCCGTATCCAAAATCCGAATTGCTTCCGGTGCATGTGCGGCTACCCGCCAGCCAAATTGTTCTTCGGTTAAGAATCTATCAAATAAAACAAGGAAAGGATTAAGAGACTTTATAAAAACATCAAACGCTTTATCATTTAATTTTATGGCGGTACTTTGTACCCCAAGCTCGCCAAAATCCATTGAAAATTCAGATACTGCCGCAGTACTGGCAAATGTAACATGGTATCCCTGACCAAGAAAATAGAGAATTAGTTGTAGCATTCTACCACCTGCAGCCGTAGTGTTGGGCTCCGGCCACACCAAACCGAGAATTAGTACTTTATTCATTAAAATTGAACAAGAAACGGTTTACATCTTTGCCGAAAATTTTTGGGAAATGCTTAATCGAAGTTTCCGTTCGTAATCTTCCTCTAACCATTCCTTATAGTTTTTGGTATTGTTCATTATACAGTAAGAATACTGCCTCACGCGAAAAGCTATTTCTTCCTTTAGTTGTTTGGCCAAAATGCGAGCATCAAAAACATCTTTACTGTTTTCTACACAAAGTTGTGCATGTTGTTCTATACTTCGCTCCAAGACTACTTTGGATCTAAGCCCTTGAGCAAATATTTTCTTATACTCCTGCTTTACATCAAAATCCAAAACAGTCGATTTGCTAAATTTTGCCCGTAATTCTTGGGGCATTTCGTAAACAAATTCACGCTCAATATCCTCATCATTTTTAATATTCTCCAAATAAAAGTCGGGGAAATGAAATATTTCCTGCCAATCTATTGGCGCATCCCACATTCCAAAACGAGCCATATTATTTCCAAGATCTACTACGGTAAACTCGTCTTTATTCGGCAAAATCCGAGAACCTCTTCCTATCATTTGAAAATAGAGAGTCAGCGACCTTGTAGCTCTATTTAAAATGATGGTTTCCACGGTTGGTTCATCAAACCCTGTAGTAAGGATACTTACAGATGTTAAAATGGCGTTGGGAGTTTCTGAAAACCACTGTAAAATCTCTTTACGCTCTGAGGCGTTGTTCTTATTATCTAAATGTCTGATATTATAACCTGCTTTTTTGAAGGTTTCGTAGACATACTTAGAGGTGCTTATACCATTATTAAAAATTAAGGTCTTGGTGCCTTTTCCTATTTCTTCATATGCAGTTAGTAATTTCCCCAACATACTCTGATTGCCGTAGAGTTCATCGGAAGATTTAACGGTGTAGTCACCACTGATACCTAGCTTTAATGTTCTTAGACTAACATCATAGTTATACATGTTGGCTTTTGCTAGAAACTTTCTTTTTATCAGCGCTCCTATTGACTCCCCCACAATAAGTTTCTTGTAGTTGTCCTTCATGGGAAGTTTAATATTGGAGCTCAAAGGAGTGGCAGTAACACCTAAAATAATTGACTTCCTGAAATACTTAAACAATTTTCGAAAAGAGTTGTAATGGGCCTCATCAATAATAACAAGTCCAATATTTTTAATATTTACCTTTTCATCCTGCAATCTATTGTTTAGCGTTTCTACCATAGCAACAAAACAGGTAAAATCGTCCTGATCATCCAGCTCCTTAACATCACTGTTGATGATTTTGTTTTTTACACCAAAATCATTGAGCATTTTAGAAGTCTGTGAACTAAGTTCTATTCTATGAGTAAGAACTACTACTTTTTTATTTGTCTTCTGAATAAACCTGCGGGCAATTTCTGAAAAAACTACAGTTTTTCCACCCCCTGTAGGAAGTTGGTACAACAGGTTTACATCATCTGGAGAATCCTCCAAATACTCAAAAATGGTATTTAGGTCTTCTAATTGATAATTGTAAAGCTTTTTTTCTCTAGTTTCCTGCTGTACCTCCAAATCTGCAACTATGTTTTAAGAATAAGTAAACCTTACAAAACTAAAAGTTTTTTATGCTTAAAAGAAATTTAATGAGAGAAATCGGGTATTAAATGTTTATTCGATTAGATAATATTGCCTGTGAACTCTAAAATGAATTCTGAAATTCGTCAATCAAAAATATCCAAGGCCCTTGAAAATTCTTCGTTATTGGGCCAATTTTGGTCGCGAGCAGTTTTATCGCACTGTAAGATGCGCTCCTTAAAATCCGTAACTATGCCATTTACAGAAAGAAACTGTAGACCATCTTTAAAAGAATTGAACATACTTTTATAAAAAGAGTCAGGCACATTTCTGTTAATAGCATAGGATTGAGCTATTTCTATATTGTAAAGCATTACATCTGCAATTAAGT
>CAYTDS010000021.1:4497-6190 GCA_964436555.1 uncultured Flavobacteriaceae bacterium
TCAACCTGCATATCTTAAACTTCTCATAAATTGTGTATAACAAATCTGAGTTCTTTTGGAAAAGACAGTAGAAAGGTGTAATATGAAAGCTATACTAAAAAGTAAGAAAATGAGGCAATTAAAGATTATCAAACAGGTTACTAACAGGGAATCAAAATCGTTGGATAAATACCTGCAAGATATCAGTAAAATAGGATTAATTACAGCAAATGAAGAGGTAGAATTGGCTCAAAAAATACGAGCAGGGGATCAATCCGCACTCGAAAAATTAACAAATGCCAACTTACGTTTTGTTGTTTCTGTAGCAAAACAATATCAGAATCAAGGATTAACTTTGCCTGATTTAATCAATGAGGGTAATGTTGGTTTAGTAAAAGCAGCCGGGCGTTTTGATGAAACACGAGGTTTTAAATTTATCTCCTATGCGGTTTGGTGGATACGTCAGGCCATTTTACAAGCCTTGGCAGAGCAGTCAAGAGTGGTGCGCTTACCGCTGAACAAAATAGGCTCTATAAACAAGATAAAGAAGGCCTTTTCTTATTTAGAACAGGCGCACGAACGTCCACCCTCTGCAGAAGAAATAGCTACTGAATTGGAGATGTCTGTAAATGAGGTAAAACAGTCCATGAAAAATTCCGGACACCATATTTCTATGGATGCGCCACTAAGAGACGGTGAAGATTCTAATCTTTATGATGTGCTCCGATCCGGTGAATCTCCCAGACCCGATGGCATTATGGAACAACAATCCCTAAACACAGAAATTAACAGAGCACTTGAAACGCTTTCGCAGCGGGAAGCCGATGTGGTTAAACTCTATTTCGGCATAGGGGACCAGCAGTCCATGACTCTTGCCGAAATTGGGTTGACTTTTGATTTGACGCGAGAGCGGGTAAGACAAATAAGGGAAAAAGCTATTCGTAAATTACGCCATGAATCTAGAAGCAAGTTATTAAAAACCTATTTGGGATAACTCAAAAGCAAAAAAAAAAGAGTCCGCTCACATGGACTCTTTTTTTTGATGTACACTAAAAATACTTAAGAATAACTTAGCTTATTGATGTTATAGTCTATTAAGATTTCATTTAAATCTTCAATAAAATATAAATAGGCCGCATTGTCTGAATGTTGGTTTGCCATAATTGATGATTTTTTTGGATTTAAATAACTGAGTTAGATTACATATAGTCCAACTCAGCTAATTCATTTAAACTTAAAATTTCATTTAAATCTTGAAGGAATTGTAGGTATTCCTCTCCGTAGGTGTCATATAGCATGGTTAGATCTGGTATTAAATTATTATTGGATTTGGATTTCAATAATTATAACGTAAACTTATTTTTTTTGTTTAATCAAAGCAATAAAATGTGGTGTATAGTGTCAATTCTGTTGTAAAATAGGACTTAAAAATGGTCTAGAATTTAAATTGATAACTAAAACCCGCAGTGACTGCCCAAAAGAAGTTACCGGCGTCGAATGCCAGTTCTTGATGGGTAATACCCAAACTAGTCCTATAGATATTAGAACCGGTTGATTTAGTAAACTGATATTCCAGATTTAGTTGTTGGGATTCAATATAAAGTAAGGTCTCTGCCAATAAGATATCTCCCGCCCGTAATTGTTTCAATTCCGGGGCATAGCCAACTATCGCGTTTACACCAAAGTAATTATCCTTATCTTTTAAATATTTTCT
>CAYTDS010000021.1:6290-16977 GCA_964436555.1 uncultured Flavobacteriaceae bacterium
AGCCAACTATCGCGTTTACACCAAAGTAATTATCCTTATCTTTTAAATATTTTCTGACCAATAAGCTTCCGGAAATACCAACAGGGTTTGCACCTACAGGCAATGTAATATAAGGTCTTAAAGATAAATAATAATTGCCTTTATAGACCCCTGCAGAGCCTGTAATAATGTTCGCTGTAATATCATTAAACTCCAAATACCGCATACCAATAGAGGCTTCAAATGCATTTGGAAGATTTGCATATAGCTCCGCTCCTACTCTATGGTCGGGATAAATTGGAGCGTTAGAATAGCCATAATTAAAATAACCATAAAAAGTTTTGGAAAATTTAGGGTAAAAATCAATTTCATATTGTAAACCATTGGTTTCAAATCTGTTGGCATAATTTATTCTTGGAATTATACTGCCTATTTTTGTCGTTCTTAAATATTCTAAACTTGTCGCCATCATAGGGTCAAACACCACATCAAAAACATCCAATATTCCATATACTGCGATTTTATTTCTTAAAGTATCTCCAGGTATATTATTATTGGCAATACTTAATGATTTAATACTACTTTTATCACTATTTTCCAGCGCCTTTCTTTGTAGTAGTACCAAATCATTATCTTCTGGTAGAAAGAGCAATGCTTTATTACTTAGGCCAAGCGCAATAGTATAGTTTTCTGCATACAACTCATTGTTAATCGCTGAAATCCATGCCTCCTTATCGTTTTTTTTTGAAGATGTTATTTTGTTAAAGTGAGCACGTGCTTTATTAAATTCTCCGTCCCAACTGTAAATTTTTCCCAATAGATTTATTCCGTCGATATATTCGGGATATTTAGAAAGTATGTGTGTCAAAGTGTCTTTGGCTTCTTTACGTCTACCGGAAAAAGCCAAATCTCGAGCTACAAGGAAAGAAATATCTGGATTACCCTCATAAACTTTCGTTTCTTGTGAAGTTCCAAGGAGAATATGAAAAACACATCCTAGAAATAGTACTAGCTTCAAAATTTTCATTCCTGATGTACAGCTGAAACGGCTATTGGCGATTTAGTTTTAATTGAAAAATTGACTTTTTTTGTCTCAGTTGTTTGCTGTTGTAAATGACGACGTGCTCTGGTCATTTTTTGATCAATTTCTACAGACTTCAAATTATTGCGCTCCATAATGTTTAGGAGTTCCAAAGCCCTTTCATTTTTATCTGCCCAAAAATATACATCTAATAGGGCCGAATATCCATCTGTATATATGGGGTATTTTCGTATTACTTCTTCTAAAGTTTCAATAGCGGTGTTATACTCCTTCTGCCAGGCATAAATTCTTCCCATTAATATTTCAGTATCCGCATGTCGCGGTATTTTAGCTAAAATATACTCACATAACAATTTTGCCCTGTCCCATTCATTCTTAAAAGCCAGTTCTCTTGCCGTTTCAAATGCATTATCAAAATTCTTTCCATTGAAAACGCTGGAAATCCAAACCATTTCCTGTTTGGTAAATTCTCTTCCAGACTTTTTAAAAACAACATTTGAATCCGGTACTATTTTATCATGAGCAGTTACGTAGGTATTAATGGATTTAAATGCTTTAAATGCTTCCTTAATCTTCCTTTTAGGCGCATTATCTACAGAAACAAGTTCCAAATTCTCTTTAAGCCCATATATCTTGCCTGAGGAGAGCAAATAGCGTCCATGAATATAATCCTGAATATTGTTTTTATTTCTAAAAAGTGGAATCTGCCTAGCACTTTCATCAATCTTCTCAGGTGCTAACCCATTGCCTAACCAAGATACTCTTGAGGGTACTTTTAAGGAATACTTTTTATATAATAAAGAAAGCAAAGAAGGAACAATATCTGCATGGGAGGCTGTACTATTAATTTTTTTGGGCGCTTTAATTAAGGGACTATAAATCATAAAAGGAACTTGGTATCTGCTAATTTCGTTTTTAGCGGGTAATTCTGTGAGGTTATGGCTTCCGGTTATGATAAAGAGCGTATTTTTATAATGAGCTTTGCTTTTATAGGCTTCCAAAAAACCGGATAAAGCTTCATCTGCATACAATAGACTGGCAAAAATTTCTTTATTTTTTCTAATTCGCTTTGCAAGGTTTTTTTCCTTTTGCGATGTTACCAATATTTGGTCTACTTTAGTCATATAGTTCTTACGACTGGGTACCAAGAAAGGTTTTTTGGTGCTTTGTGTCAGAAATACGTCGAATTTTGGTTTTTCCAAATTACCGTCCAAGGACATAAATTTTCGAAAGAGTTCTTTGTCCGGATAACCCAATGAAATTTTTGCTGCATCTTTTTCATGTGCTGTATAATCCGCTCCATAAGATTTACTGTCCAAAATGTAATCTACACGCTCTTCATCTAAAAATTTATCAAAATGATTCAAGGCACTGTTACCCCCATAATTAAATGAGGTAGCATAGCCATTGCTTTTAAGAATGCTGAAAAGTGTATTTTTATTTAAATTTCCCTCTATGTTAGAAAACCCATCTTTACCAAACGGCAATGACCCTACGATAGTTGGAAGTGCTGCAAAGCTTTCACCGGTATTACTTAAAAAGTTATCCCAGTAAAGGGACTGATTCCTAAGAGACTCCAAATAGGGTGTAAAACCATCATAAATTGCCTTGTCACCTAAAAAATCAGAGCCAAGTCCTTCAACAATTAAAATAACAATATTTGGTTTTTGGCTTGTAAGGTTAAAATACCTCCCTAAATCATCTTGCTGTTTATAGGTTCTTAATAAGGGATATTCTACAGGGCTGTTATACTGATTAAAATCTAAAAAATTAGAAACAAAACTACCAAGAACATGCTGTGTTTTATTTTCATTGATGGGCTTTTTATCTGCAATTAAGGTAGCCAAAAAAAGACTAAACAGAATAATGGTAAAAGGGTACATTCTATCAATAATCCGGTAACTGTTTGTCATGACTCCCGACAAAAATCTAAAAACAAAACCGGAAACAAATAACAAACCAAGACCACTTAAAAGTATCGGCCAAAATTCTAATAGTGCATTGTTAAAACTAAAAGAGGTAAACCCAAGTACTTCATAATTACGCACATAATACTCTATCAACAACCCTTCAGAAAGCAATAAAACAAAAAGAATATAGCGTACAACCCTAAAACCCAAATTTGTTTTTTTGCCTTCCAGATAATTGAATAAAAAGGCCAAAAATAATGCTGCTACTGCCGTAAATCCCGTATGATGTAAAAGCAGTAGAAAAAAGCTTTTGTTAATAAAACTATCTAGCACACCATCCAGATATAAACGTATATTCTGGTAGACAGATAAAAGCACCAAACTTCCAAAAAAAGCAATTATCAAAGGAATAAAATCCTTAAGTGTTTTTTTGGCAGAACTACTATGTAATTTAGTTACTTGTTGCATCATGCGGTTTTTGCAAATCCTTTTCTTGTTATTGTTCCCCAACCTGACTGTACTTTGAACAACTTTTTATAATTTCCTCTTACTGAAGAATACACTACAATAGGATGAAAAATAAACGGTTCAATGAGAGCGCAGGCCATAAGGGTAAGAATATCTTTCGTCTTCGTATATTCATTATAGGAGTAAACATCCCATAAAATGGCATAAAAGGAAAACATTACGGAAAACATATATACCGTGCAGGTTATTGCTAAAAAGAAATTCCAATTTAAAATGCCCAAATAATAAAAAATCAGAATGGAGAAGAATCCTAAAAATTCTAGTAAGGGTGCCATCCATTCATAAAAAAACCAATAGGGATAACTCAACATTCCTAACCTGCCAAACTTAGGATTAAAGAACATATCTTTATGCTTATACAATGTTTCCAAATTTCCTCTAGACCATCTGTCTCTTTGGTTAATTAAAATTTTTAAATCCTCCGGCACTTCTGTCCAACATAATGGGTCGGGAATATACTCAACGGTATATGGGAGCTTTCGTTCTGCCATATAGCGCCTCATTTTAAACACAATTTCCATATCCTCACCTACGGTATTTGTATCATACCCCCCTACCGCAAGGGCAATTTCCCTGTCGAAAAATCCAAAAGCTCCTGATATAATTAAAAGGCTATCTATGCGCCCCCAAGCCATTCTTCCCAGTATAAATGATCGGGTATATTCTAACAACTGAAACTTGGCAAGCAGACTTTTTGGCAAGCGTATCTCTTCCAGTACACCTCCCTCAATAACACATGAATTGGCTACCCTAATAACACCACCCACCGCGATTACCCTTTTCTCTGCTCTCTGATAAAAGGATTTTACCACGTGTAATAGGGCTTGCGGTAACAAAAGACAGTCGACATCAATACAACCAACATATTGATTATCTGAAAGTTGGATTCCTGTATTTAAAGCATCTGACTTACCGCCATTCTCTTTATCAATAACTGTTAGTTTTGAAAAGGATTGATGTCTGGATTTATAAATTCCCCTAATAGGTTTGGACTTCCAATTAGGGTCTATCGGTCGTTTAATTTGAACCAGATCATAAGCAGTGATCATTTTCTGTAAGGTATCATCCTTACTGCCATCATTCACTACCATTACTTCATAATTTACATATTGCAAGGACAGTAAGGAGCGGATATTTTCAACAATAGTTAGCCCTTCATTGTAGGCAGGAGCAATTATTGTGATACTTGGCGCTAATGGAGATGCCATAATTTTAGATAGATCTCCAAAACTATTTTTATTCCTATAATGTATAGAGTTCCTCGTGGACAAATACCCCATAATACTGAACATGGAAAACAGCACAATCGTAAATATCAAAAACACGATATTGATGTATTCCAGGATAATATCAAAGATGCCGCTACCCATTATTTTTATTTTTGTTTTTATCACAATTAGATAAAAGAGAATCAGAAGAGTAATCCTCATTTTTAGAAATGCCTACTACCCACTTTGAGTTTAGTTGCGACTCTTCCATGCTGGGCTCATAGCTATTCGTATCCAATTCAAAATCAACTTCAAATATTGAATTACTTTTTGGCGCTTTTATCTCTAACTGATTTAATAAAAAGCAAAATTCCAGCGGTATAAGGTCGCTGGATTTCTTGGTGCTTTCTTTTAAGACTGAATCTATTTCATTTCCAATTACTATATCAACCTCATTTATGTAAGTAGTCGTAGTGCTTCCGCTTTCATTGACCTCCCTTAGATTAAACTGATCTTCTTTAGTTTCGGATTGATCATTTTTCTCTGATTCCAAACGCTTTTTGAGTTCCTGATGTACTCTTTTTGCACACTCCCTTATTCTTAATTCAGGATCGGAAATAAGTTTAGACAAAAAATATAGTTCCTTTTCATCACCCACAAAGGGAATCTCTTCCAGCAATAGTAATTTGGAATCTGTATCATAGTTTATAAAAAATTCTTCAAAAACGCTATAAAGCTCTGATGTATTCTCAGTTGTAACCGAAGCCTTTTTTAATGGACTATTTTTATCTGAAAACCGCTCTATAAGTCTTAAAATTTGGGTTCGGAAATCTTCCATTTCTTCGTTTTCCCTCATTTCCTCCAACAAGGGAATTTCTCTTTTATCTCCAAATTCTTCAATAGCCTCCAAAAGCTCTACTTTGCTCAACTGTTTATCCATAAACTCTTCCATGGTAGCCGCAACGGAAAGGTCATGAACAAAACAAGGAGGGGGAATTTGAAATCCTTTGTCTTCCTTTTCTTCTAAGGTACTTGATATGTGGAATTCATCTTTTTCTTCACTTTTGAGAACTGTATTGATGTCTTTATTAATACTCGAATTAATTTCATCCGGCACGGCAATGGTAAGATCAACTTGTTCATGGTTGACGTGAATACTTCTTATTTCTTCTTTGATATCCGATTGGTTCTTTTCTATTTGTTTTTCATCTTCATAAACAAAGGGTATAAAGTCAAAATCTAATAATTTATATCCGTTTACCTTCGCTACATCAGCTACTTCCTCCAATTCATTTAGAATCTCTGTGCCTTGAATCTCTTCAAAAATAACCTCTAAATTAAGCACACAATGAAACTCAGTCTCATTTTCAATAACAAAGGGAAGAAAATTAAACTCTAAAATTTCTTCTTTACCTAAATCTATACAACCTTCTCTTACTTGAGGGGCTTCCAAATCATAATTTAAAAATATTTCTAAGTGTTCGTCCATTCCTTCGGGTGCTTCACCTACTAAAGATTGTTTTTCTGCTGAAATATTTTGCCCGATAGTCTCTTCTGACATAGTAAGAATATTATCCGGGATTTGATTGGTTGAAATATGCTGTATTCCTTCCGTGGGCATAATACTTTCCGGATATATAGTATTAATAGCACTTAAAGCTTTACTTTTTACAGAGAAGTTAGCTTCTTTATTTTCAATCATTTGTAAAAATGAAATATCCTCTCTTTGACCAAATATCGCAAGGGTATCCAGAATTAGAAGTTTATTGTCTGTATTGCATTTATAAAAGACTAACTTTAAAGTATCCCGGGCCTCCAAAATATTAAATTCCCGAATGCACCCAATAGCCTCAGCCTTAATTTGATTGTTGCTGTGTTTTACCAATTCGATGATAGAGGAGTAGGCGTCGTTTTGATTGTAATACTTAATTAATCGCAATGCAAATAAAACTACATAGCTGTTACCGGAGGTGAGCCAGGCTTTGAATTTTGGCGGTTGAAAGCCTTCCAGATTCCGAATTACATCCAACAACTTTAATTGTTGCCATTCTGAAATTTTGCAGGTAGTGCTATCTAAAAAATAACTGATGCCTTCATGCTTTAAGGTTACCGTGGCGATTTCAGCCTGTTTGCGAATAACTCCACGTTTGTCATTTATAAACTTGGTGATAAAACCATAAGCCTCTGTAACCTGCATTTGCGTAAGCTCCAAAATTCCCTGTGAAACAATTTCCCAACGCCAGCTCTTTAATTTCGCATAAGCATCTTCCTGCAAACCCAATTCCTGATATAGTCTAAAGACTTTTTTTTTAGTAATTCCGGAAACATCCTTTTGTAAATCCAATAAAATACCCGAAAGTACTTTGCGGTTAAATTCATCCTTTATAAGGTCTCGGATTTCTATTTTAAGATTAATATATTCACACTGCTCAATTTTTGTTGCGTTCTCCTCAAAAAAAAGAAATTCACTTATCATTGGACTAAGGTGTTTTTTCCTGTCCAAAATTTTAGATGATCTTGATGCCAGTTTATGTCTAAAAAGAAATATGAAAGAAAAATAGATTGCACTCAAAACAAGAAATAGCAGTGTAAGATCCCATAACAAATCCGTATGGATTTTTGGAGCATTCAAAAGAGAATGAACGTTATATGTTAGGATCTTAACTTCCAAATTAGCTAATTATTTAAAGCCTTGCCAATCCGAACCAATAATTCCGATGGACTAACTGGTTTAGAAATAAAATCATTTGCACCTAATTTGAAGGCATTTAATACATTCTCTTCATTACCTGCTGAGGAAATCATAATTATTGGAATTGAAGATTTTAATACATTTCTCACATAATCGATGAGTTCTATTCCTGAGAAATAAGGCATCATAATGTCGCTAACAATAACATCAGGCATACTTTTACTTAAGTATTCCTTGACAATTTTTCCATTCTTAGCATGGATAACATCGTAACCGCTGCGTTCCATACGAAAGTTAAGTAAAGAGGCCAATAAGTCGTCATCTTCTGCAAACAAAATCCTTTTTCTATGCTCCGTTACTTTCATTTTTTAGTTTTTCAACTTCTGCCAGTATGGCATTTTCCACTTTAGGATATTCTAATACAAAATCAGCATAAAGCGATTTTAACTTAGTAATATCCCTTTCATCTCTTGCGCACTTATGAATTTGAACCATAATTGAGTGCAATGTGTGGGCTTGAATCATCGCTATACCCGATTTAATTTTATGTGCTGCAAACTCAACTCCATTAAAATCTTTGTCTTTTAAATGAATTTTGGTCTTCCCCATAAACTCATAGGCATTTTGTTTAAATAATTGCACTAATTCTTCTAGAAGGCCAATTTCTCCCATGCATTCTGCCAGTATAGCTTTCATATTAACTTTACCATTCTCTGAATTTGAGGCAATTAAAGAATTCTGAGCTTTTGAGTCGGCGTTGAAGGTAATTTGTTCTCCCCTCTTATTTTTAACTAGTTTTGATAGGAGCTCATCCGGAGTATAAGGTTTTAAAATGTAATCGTTAATACCAATCAAATCCCCTTGCTCCTTGTCCTGCACAGTAAAATCTGCGGTTAGTGCAATAATTGGTATTTGTTTTATGTGGTCACTCTTGCTATTTCTAATTCGCTGTGTAACTTCATATCCACTCATTCCCGGCATCCGCAAGTCCATCAAAATAATATCAATTTGGTGATTATCAAGAATGGTTAGTCCATATAACGGATTATCTGTTATGTGCCTTATACAACCCCAAGATTTAAGGCGCTGCTCTATTAACCGTTGATTAAGAAGATTGTCCTCAAAAACAAGTACACGCAAATTCTTAACCAGTTCTTTATCGGTATATTCGTATTTATTGTTATTGGTTCCACTCTGCAAATTTAGCGCGTTCCCCGCTTTATAAGGAAGTATAAACTTAAACGAAGTGCCTTCACCCACTATGCTAGAGACTGTAATGTCTCCTCCTAATTTTTCAATTAACTGCTTTACAATACTTAAACCCAGACCGGAGCCACCATATTTTAGGTATGTATTTGGTTCTGCTTGCCTAAAGGATTCAAAAATATGTTTCAAATTCTCTTCTGCAATTCCAATACCTGTATCAGTAACTATAAATTCTAACCATATACCGTTCGATTTTCGAATTAGTTTTACACTTAATACAATTTCTCCCGTCTCAACAAATTTTATGGAGTTCCCAATAAGATTCAATAGAATTTGCGATAATTTGGAAGGATCTCCTATCAAAACATCCGGAATTCTGGCATCTAAATTTACTCTAATAGCTACTTTTTTATTTAAAATAAGGGTCTTGCACAAATACAGGACGTCTTTAATAATACCACGTACATTAAAATCTACCTGTTCAAATTTCTCCATGCCTAAGGACAATTTGGAAAATTCCATTAGCTCGTTAATGATATCCAAAAGATTTCTGGATGCCGATTGAATTGCATCAACATACTCTAGCTGCTCTGTATCTAAATTGCTCTCTTTTAAAAGACCACTAAACCCTAATATTCCATTTAGAGGTGTTCTTAGTTCATGACTTACCGTGGCTATTAAAGCCCCTTCTTTTGAATTGGCTTTGTTCTTTAATTGTTTCTTCTTTACTGGAAAACTACCTTCATTAATCTGCTCTTCATTCCCAAGACTCAACGTAGAAACCGTCTGCCTGTCTACTCTCCTTTCTAAGCTTTCTTTAAAGGATGTGAATGCGCTCCTTAAATTAGACGCTTCCGCGACTGTTAGTTCTTCAAAAGAGAAACTACCAAGTTCATTTTCAAGCCTCGATACTAGCGATAATAGATTTTTTGATTTCAAGAGAAACTAATTTTATTTGATTTATTTCTACCCCTTTTTATAAAAATGGAACCTAAATCATTGGTTACCACTACAATTTATATAAGTCTAAAAGTGCTGATTAAGCCTGCATTCAACAATTAAATGTTACCTAGTCTTCCTTTATTGTTGTCAAATTACTTTATTTGTAGGTATGAATCGAAATCTAAAAAAATTAGTAAAAAAATATTGAAGAATGACCTTATTTAAATTGTAAGAAAAAAGAATCAAATAATATAAATAATCGCTGCTATGAAACACTTTATCGGATTTTTTTGCATCCTGACCCTGATTGCTTGTACTAAAAAAACCGAAGCTATACCCGAAAGCATTGAAGACCGCGCCAAAAAAATTCACGATAAGGTTATTACACTTGACACCCATGTAGACATTAATGTGGCAAACTTTACCGATAGTATTAACTATACTCAAAACCTGAATACGCAAGTAGATTTACCTAAAATGGCAGAAGGTGGATTAGATGTAGCTTGGTTAATAGTCTACACCGGACAAGATGCTCTTAACCCCGAAGGATATGCAAAGGCAAAAGAAAATGCATTGGCTAAATTTGATGCCATACATAGATTATGCAATGAATTGGCGCCGGATGAAATAGAACTGGCGCTAACATCAGATGATGTTAGAAGAATACACCAATCCGGTAAAAAAGTGGCCATGATAGGGGTAGAAAATGCCTATCCTCTTGGAGAAGATATCTCTGAAATTGAAAACTACTATAACTTTGGGGCCAGATACATCTCTTTATCTCATAATGGGCATAGTCAATTTTGTGATTCCAATACCGGAGAAGCAGATGGCATTTGGCTACATAATGGTTTAAGTGAACTAGGCAAAAAAGCTGTTATTGAGATGAATAGATTGGGAATTATGATAGATGTGTCGCATCCTTCAAAAGAATCAATGAAACAAATGATTGCTCTTTCCAAGGCTCCCATCATTGCCTCTCATTCTTCTGCTAGGGCGTTATGCAATCATAGCAGGAATCTTGATGATGAACAATTGTTACTGATGAAAGAAAATGGTGGAGTTGTGCAGGCGGTTGCTTTTAGTTCTTATGTCAATACTGCTAAAAGTGAAGCGCGTGCAGCTTACATGAAAGATATTAATCAAAAAGTGGCGGATTCATTGGGTATAGAGTGGTTTC